>JBNKYV010000234.1:0-4709 GCA_050301075.1 Gammaproteobacteria bacterium | reverse complement strand
TTAGTCTCTGCCACGCGCCTCTCGCCTCCCAACGGTTGAAGCCGTTAAACTAATGAACTTCTAAACATATCGCGAGTCGATTCGTTAATCAAATAGTCACTCGATATTCAAAAGGACAAAGGATATGGCCAAGCCCCTGCGCGTTTTAGGGATAACTGTCGCACTAGTATTTGCACTCGTCATTTCGGCAATTATTGCTATTGTTATTTTTTTCGATGCCAATGCCTATCGATCAAACATCAGCGAGGGCGTTAAAAATGCTACCGGCCGTGACCTCAAGATCGAAGGCGAGATTGAGCTTTCACTATGGCCATGGATAGGTGCCAAGATCGGCGCGATGGAACTCAGCAACGCCCCAGGCTTTGGCGATACTGCTTTTGCGCGCATCGAAAATGCCGAGGTAAAAGTAAAACTACTGCCATTACTAAACGGCGTAATGGAAACTAAAGCAGTTACTTTGAATGGCCTCAACCTTAACCTAACCATCAATAAAGAAGGCATTAGCAACTGGCAGGATCTTTCCCAAAACACGCCAGCGGATGCTGCCGATACTAATAACAGCTCAGCACCGCAGGGTGACAACACAAGCAACGGCGCAGGCATTGCTGCACTTGCGATTGGTGGATTGAACATCAACAACGCGGCAATCTCATACGATGATCAAACAACTAACAGCCGCTACAATCTGCACAAGCTTAATTTAACTACAGGCGCGATCTCCTTTAACCAACCGATTGCAGTAGAGTTAATGAGCAATGTCACCACCACCCAGCCGCAACTCGCTGCCGATATCTCACTAAAAGCTGATGTTTTAGCGGATTTCATTCATGGCATTGAGCACAAAATCAAACTGCAGCAATTAGCCGTTAATTTCAAAAGTGACGAACTGGAAAGTCAGGGGACAATTGCTCTTGGCAGTGAAATCGCAATCAATACTGCAGCAGAGAGCTACACGCTTAACAACACTCGTCTTGATGCGTCGATAAAGAATCTAAACCTACCTCAAGGCGAAGCGAAAATAGCGCTACAAGCAGATCTAACAGCCAACACCGCGCAACAGACAGCCTCGATTAACAACCTCAATACCAACGCGTATGGTCTGGACATTTCAGGCCAAATCTCTGCTTCACAAATACTGGCAACGCCAAACTTTAAAGCGGAGATAAAATTTGACCAATTCAACCCCACGCAACTGCTCGATACGCTTGGCATAGAGAAGCCCGTCACAACAGATACTCAAGCATTGAGCACAGCCAGTGCCCAACTATCAGTGGCAGGCACCACCAATTCCATCGACATTCATACTTTGAATATTGCGTTGGACGAAACCCATATCACAGGTAATGGTCATATCGCTCTGGACAGCAACAAAGCGATTCCAGCCGTGGCCTATACACTTGATATAGACGCAATAGATATAGACCGCTATTTACCGCCACCCAACGAAGCAGACAACACTCAGCCTGTTGCCGTTACACCCGCTACCGCAGGAGCCGCAGCTGCTGAATTGCCAATGGAGACACTACGCGCACTCGACATCAATGGCACATTGAAAATTCGTACGCTCAAGGCAATGAACCTGCACATCAGCGATATCAAGAGCCAACTCACCGCCAACTCAGGCATCATTCAACTATCACCCATTTCCGCACAGCTATATAAAGGCCAATACCAGGGCAACATGAAACTGGATGCCCGAGGCAACAAGCCGAAGATTGCGTTAAACGAATCACTTAGCGGTATAGATACCGGACCACTACTGAAAGACCTTATGGCAGATGACATCGTTCGCGGCAAAGCCAACCTGTCAGCCAAAATAGATGCTGTGGGCTCTACGCCAGAGGAGATAACCAAGACATTAAACGGTAACGTTAAATTCTCGCTGGATAACGGCGCACTCAAAGGCGTTGATATTCCCGTAATGTTATACGAACTGGATCAGCTGATAGAAAATAATAAAGAGCCAGCGCAGCTGTTGCTCGCTCTCAAACCGCTTTCGGACAAACTGCAACAAGCCAATGCAGATGGCTCACCCAAACTGACAAAGTTTGATGAACTCAATGGCACACTAAACATCACCAACGGCAACGTTCAAAACAATGACCTGAAAATGCGCTCCGCTTATCTAAGAGCTAGCGGCGCAGGTAGCGCCAATCTAGTTTCTGAGAAAATCGATTATCGAATTAAAGCCTCGTTGGATAAGGCACCACAAGGTTATGAAGATCGTGAGCTCAAGCACATCCGCGCCAAGACAATTCCCATTATTGTCAGTGGCTCCTTTCAACAGCCCTCTTTTAATGTTGATAAGGACTTCGTAAAAGAGTATTTGCGCCAGCGCACAAAAGAGAAGCTGGAAGAGAAAAAGGATGAAAAACGCGAAGAGTTAAAACAGAAAGTAGAGGACAAACTTAAAGACAAGCTCAGAGGCTTGTTCAGATAGTAACTCACACCTCCCGCAGAAAGCGTTGCTACCCTGCGGGAGTGCCCCTTTTAAGAGACCTTAATTCTTACTACCGTCATCACTTCCATTTCAATCCCGGCAACGCTTTCCGTGTCGGAATAATAGGTTAGGTTAACCCGCGCGCCCTGCAAACTTTTATATTGCTGTTTGCGCTTATATTTAAACGGCACCTCGCACCCTTCAATCATCAAGGTATTGATAATCCACTCACCGGCGGTACGCTGCACGTGAGAGGTGACCCTAACGCCATCGGATTGCACAAGCTTCTCGTGACGCTTTAATAACTCTTTTGGCTGTGACTTCATAACACCCTATGATACCAGCCAGCCTCACCTTGGCGTGATAAAATCATGCCCATGCCTTCAGTCACCGCACTCATACCAACATATAACCGGGGAGAAGCGCTCGTCCGTGCACTGGCGTCAGTCCTCTCTCAGACAATGGCTGTGGACGAAATTATCGTTGTGGATGATGGCTCTACAGACGAAACACAAACCATTATCGAGAAGCACTATCCCCAGGTTAAATACCTCAAACAGGAAAACCGGGGGGTTAGCGCTGCACGCAATCTTGGCATTCAACACGCTCGCGGCGAATGGATTGCATTGCTTGATTCCGATGATGAATGGCTGCCACACAAACTCGCCACACAGTTTGATCTGCTAGAAAAACACCCAGACCACAAACTTATTCATAGTGACGAGATATGGGTTCGCAATGGCGTGCGTGTCAATCAGATGAAGAAACACACCAAAAAAGGCGGCCATATTTTTCAACACTGCCTGCCACTATGCGCCATATCACCCTCAGCATCGGTAATTCATCGTAACCTGTTCGATGATGTTGGCGTGTTTGATGAAACATTACCCGCCTGTGAAGATTATGACCTATGGCTGCGCATTACCGCCAAGCACCCCGTGCTCTATTGCGAAGAGGCGCTAATTACCAAGTTTGGCGGCCATCAAGACCAGTTATCGCATAAACACTGGGGGATGGACCGATTTCGTATTCAGGCGCTGGACAAGATTCTGCGCAGCAACACGCTAAGCGCCGAAGACTTCATCGCGGCCAAAGAGATGCTGCTACACAAAACGCGAATCTTATTAAAAGGTGCTCACAAACATGGCAATGCCGAAGTCATTGCCATGTTTGAGCCATTGCTTGATCACTGGCCCCGCTGACCGCGCTTAACTTCAGGATAGTGTTCATGAGCACAATCCGGACACACACCATGACTGACTCGTGTTGAGGTTTTTTCCTGCAAGTAGCACTCAATATAACTCCAAGAGCCCGAATGGTTTCTGATCTTCTTGCAAAAAGAGCAGATCGGCACAATGCCGTCTAATGTCTTAACCTCTTCAAACACCGATTCAAGTGAAGCGATAACAGCCACTCTGTCGTCATCCGCATAACAATTAACCGAAAAGCCATTTTCAGACTCGCAATTAACCGTGCATGTGGATGGCTTTTGAAAAGAATTCGCCTTAGCAGACGACTGTTCACGGAGTGCTTTTATATGGGAAAACCACTTAACAAAACCGATGGTGACAAAAATAAAACCCAAAGAATAACCCGCCACCTTTTCGAGAAAGGCCTGCACATCGGTTTGACCAACGACGATTAGAGGACTGAGTGATTCAAAATTATCGGTGACACCAATCACCAAACCAAAACTGATGAGGGTGAACCCTACTACCAGATAAACCCAACCGGGTTGCCTTTCAAGTCCCCCTTGATAACCGGCATATATGAGATAAACAGCAGTAGAACACCCGACAACAGCGCAAATTACTTCTAAAATGACACTATACATGCGGGGGAAATCTCTAATGCATGTGCCTACAACCCCGTACCTATTTAGCTGTTACGGCCAAGCATACAATATTCTTAAGTAAAAATTTTATATATTTATAATTTTTTTAAATAAAGAAGCGTTCTTGGGCATAAAACCGCTAAAACTGATAGACTATTTGCCCTGTAGGGCCTTTAAAAACACCAACTTAGCATACACATGATTCACATTGTCACCGCCCTTCCCTGCGAAGCAAAACCGCTAATTCAACGTTATGAATTAAACGGAAAGCAGCAGCAAAACGGTTTTCGCATTTATGAGAACGAATCGTTACGCCTCATCATTTCAGGCCTAGGCAAAACAGCCAGCGCTGCTGCCACTGCCTATCTACAAGGACTTAACCCAGACAATCAAACTGCCTGGCTAAACTTTGGTGTTGCCGGCCATGCTTCGCTT
>JBNKYV010000233.1:0-11531 GCA_050301075.1 Gammaproteobacteria bacterium | reverse complement strand
CGTGCAGATTTTTAATACCGGCCTAAGAAGTTACCGTGATCTGCCGTTACGTATGGCGGAGTTTGGTTCGTGCCACCGTAATGAGCCATCTGGAACGCTGCATGGTTTGATGCGCGTGCGTAACTTTGTGCAGGACGATGCTCATATCTTCTGTACCGAAGACCAGATTCAGTCGGAAGTATCTGAATTTATCGATTTGCTATACGACGTATATGCGGATTTCGGGTTTAACGACGTTATTATCAAGCTGTCGACTCGCCCGGAAAACCGTGTAGGTTCTGACGAAGTTTGGGATAAGTCTGAAAAAGCACTGGAAGATGCGCTGAATGCCAAAGGTCTGGCGTGGGAGATGCAACCAGGTGAAGGTGCTTTCTACGGACCGAAAATTGAATTTTCACTGAAAGACTGTCTGGGGCGTGTGTGGCAATGCGGCACGATTCAGGTGGATTTCTCCATGCCAGGCCGTCTGGATGCTAGTTATGTCGATGAGCGCAGTGAGCGTCAGGTGCCGGTAATGTTGCACCGGGCTATCTTGGGTTCACTGGAGCGTTTCATCGGAATTTTGATCGAAAACTACGCAGGCGCCATGCCTATGTGGTTGTCTCCAACTCAAGCTGTAGTGATGAGTATTACTGATCGCAGCCGTGATTTTGCCTCAGAAGTAGTAGAAACACTGGCAGATAAGGGCTTTAGAGCTAAGACAGACTTGAGAAATGAGAAGATTGGCTTTAAAATTCGCGAGCACACCTTAGCGAAGGTGCCTTATCTCATCGTTTTGGGGGATAGGGAAGTGGAAAATAGAACGGTGGCCGTTCGTACGCGTAGTGGTGAAGATCTGGGTGTAATGGATCTGGATGCTCTGGTAGAGCTGTTTACCACAGAGACCGTGCGTCGCGGCCGTATTGGTATTGCTTTGGAGGAAT
Organism: Gammaproteobacteria bacterium; assembly: GCA_050301075.1. Lineage (GTDB taxonomy): Bacteria > Pseudomonadota > Gammaproteobacteria > Tenderiales > Tenderiaceae > JBNKYV01. Next base: position 10,608 of record JBNKYV010000233.1, on the reverse strand, counting down.
AACTATCGCTGCTGAAAAGAAAGCCCGGGTAAATGACGAGATCAGCTCACGTGAAGTGCGCGTCATTGACTCTGAGGGGGAAATGGTTGGAGTCTTAAAGATCGATAAGGCGCTGCAATATGCTGCGGAAGCTGAATTGGACTTAGTAGAGGTTTCACCCAATGCGGAACCACCTGTCTGTCGTGTGATGGACTACGGTAAGTACTTGTTTGAAGAAAACAAGAAACGCCAAGCAGCGAAGAAGAAGCAAAAACAGATTCAAGTTAAGGAAGTTAAATTCCGTCCTGGCACGGAAGAAGGTGATTATCAGGTCAAGCTGCGTAATCTCGTTCGCTTTCTTAGCGATGGTGACAAAGCCAAAGTCACCCTACGTTTTCGTGGCCGTGAAATGGCCCATCAAGAACTTGGCATGAATCTGCTTAAACGCATCCAGGCTGATTTAGAAGAGCTTGGACAAGTTGAGCAGTTTCCCAAGATGGAAGGCCGGCAGATGGTGATGGTGCTTGCACCAAGGAAAAAAGCTTCCTAGAGAAGCTACCTACTAGCCGCTTATTAACTGTAGTTCGGAGAAATAGAAATGCCGAAAATGAAATCAAACCGTGGCGCTGCCAAGCGTTTTAAAGCGAACGGTTCTGGTAAATTCAAACGTAACCAAAGCTTTCGTCGTCACATTTTGACCAAGAAGCCAACCAAGCGTAAGCGTCAGCTGCGTAGCCCTTCATTGGTTTGTGCGTCAGATACTGCTGCCGTACGCAAAATGTTGCCTTATAGCTAATCGTTTGGAGTAGAGAAAAATGCCAAGAGTAAAACGTGGTGTTACAGCCCGTGCGCGTCACAAGAAAGTTATCGCACAAGCTAAAGGTTATCGCGGTCGTCGTAAAAACGTATATCGCGTAGCTACCCAAGCGGTTACTAAAGCCGGTCAATACGCATACCGTGACCGTCGTCAACGTAAACGTCAATTCCGCGCTCTGTGGATTGCTCGTATCAACGCTGGCGCTCGTGAGTGTGGTTTGTCCTACAGCCGTTTCATGAATGGTCTGAAGAAAGCAGCTATCGAGATCGACCGTAAAGTACTGGCTGATCTGGCCGTTTTCGACAAGGTTGCGTTTAGCGCTCTAGCAGAGAAAGCTAAGGCCAGCCTTTAATTCCTTTTCGTCGCCTAGGCGACAACTGGAATGCATGATTAAAAAAGGGAAGGCCTACGCCTTCCCTTTTTTCGTATATCAAGATTTAAAACATTTCTATCATCAGGGGATGAAAGCGTGCAGGATTTAACAGCGTTAGTTGCAGAAGCTGAGTCAGCAGTTGCGGCAGCCGGAGATGTAAATGCTCTGGATCAGGTTCGAGTGAACTATCTGGGCAAAAAAGGTGTTCTTACTCAGTTTCTTAAGCAGTTGGGTGATTTACCTGCAGAAGAGCGTCCTAAGGTTGGCCAAGAGGTTAATAAGGCTAAACAGGCGCTGCAGACAAGCATCAATGCACGTCGTACCGAGCTGGAAGAGAAGGCGCTGAACGAAAAGTTGGCTGCCGAGACTATCGACGTAACTTTGCCAGGGCGTAGCAGCGATATTGGTGGTGTTCATCCTGTGCGCCGTACCCTGAATCGTATTGAGAGCTATTTTGCTCACATGGGTTATGAGATTGCGGAAGGTCCTGAGATCGAATCTGACTTTCATAACTTTACTGCCTTGAATATTCCTGAAAGCCACCCTGCACGTGCTATGCACGATACGTTTTATGTAGAGCCAGGGACTTTACTACGCACGCATACCTCACCTGTGCAAGTGCGTGTAATGGAGAATAAAGAGCCGCCTTTGCGCGTTATCGCACCTGGCCGTGTATACCGCTGTGACTCTGATGTAACGCACACGCCCATGTTCCATCAGGTAGAAGGTTTTATGGTGGATACCAATGTAACCTTCGCCAACTTGAAAGGCATGTTGAACGATTTTCTGCGCTATTTCTTTGAAGAGGATTTGGCGACTCGTTTTCGTCCTTCTTACTTCCCATTCACTGAGCCATCTGCGGAGGTGGATATTCAGTGTGTGATGTGTAAAGGCGAAGGATGTCGCGTATGTAGTCACACTGGTTGGCTGGAGATTTTGGGCTGCGGCATGATCCATCCAAACGTTCTAAGCAATGTTGGTATCGACACTGAGAAATACACCGGATTTGCCTTTGGTATGGGTGTAGAGCGTCTGACTATGCTCCGTTACGGTGTGAATGATTTGCGTCTGTTTTTTGAAAATGATCTGCGCTTTTTGCGCCAATTTAATTAACCCGCTTAATTAAGCAAAAAACGTCATTTCGAATAACAGATATCAGAATTATTAAGGGCTAAGATAAGATGAAATTTAGCGAACAGTGGTTACGTGAGTGGGTGAATCCGGCGGTTGATACTGAGGCTTTCGGTCATCAGTTAACGATGGCGGGTCTTGAGGTTGATGCTATTGAGCCGGTAGCGCCAGAATTTTCTAATGTAGTTGTGGGTGAGGTACTTTCTGTAGAGCCTCATCCTGACGCAGATCGCCTGCGCGTGTGTAAGGTGAACGTAGGTGATGAGAAGCTTTCAATCGTATGTGGCGCATCTAATGTAGCTGAAGGTTTGAAAGTACCAGCAGCCCTGGTTGGAGCGGTATTGCCAGGTGGTTTGAAGATTAAAAAATCAAAACTGCGAGGTGTAGAGTCTTTCGGCATGCTGTGCTCTGACGTAGAGATCGGCCTGGCTGAAAGCGCCGATGGCCTGATGATTTTGCCTCAAGATGCCACGCCAGGCATGAGCATTCGTGAATATCTGAAGCTGGATGACAATACAATCGAAATTGGTTTGACCCCAAATCGTGGCGATTGCTTAAGTATCAAAGGCATCGCGACTGAGGCCGGTGTAGCTAACCAGATGCCGGTTAGTGCCCCGGAGATTACTGATATAGCGGTTTCTGTTTCTGATGAATTTCCTGTCAAATTGAGTGCACCTGCTGCATGTCCACGTTATGTTGGTCGCGTGATTAAGGGAGTTAATGCCAAAGCTGAGACTCCTCTGTGGATGCAAGAGCGTTTGCGTCGCTGTGATGTGCGCAGCATCAGCCCTGTGGTGGATGTGACTAACTATGTGATGTTAGAGCTGGGGCAGCCTATGCACGCCTTTGACCTCGCTAAATTGAGCGGCGGCATTGATGTGCGCTTGGCTGATGCCGGTGAAAAGCTGACGTTGCTGGATGGCCAGGAGGTGGAGCTGCAAGAAAATACATTGGTAATCGCGGATAACGATAAAGCGGTTGCTGTGGCAGGTATCATGGGGGGTGAAGCGACTTCTGTTGGTAATGATACTGCTGATATCTTCCTGGAGAGTGCCTTTTTCGCGCCAGAGGCGATTGTTGGCCGTGCTCGCCAATATAGCCTGCATACCGATTCATCTCACCGTTTTGAGCGTGGCGTGGATTTCGAATTGCCGAAGATGGCCATTGAGCGTGCTAGCCAGTTGTTGATCGAGATTGTTGGTGGCGACGCTGGGCCTATCGTCGAGACCTGTGAAGCAGACCATCTGCCAAGCCGTGACGCGATCACCCTGCGTGGGGAGCGTATCGAGCGCCTGTTGGGTATCTCTTTACCGCGGGCTCAAGTAACGGAATTGTTGCAGCGCCTAGGTATGACTGTGTCTGAAGGTGATGACCAATGGCAGGTGACGCCACCAAGCTTCCGTTTTGATATCGCTATTGAGGCTGATCTGATCGAAGAGATTGGCCGCATCTATGGCTATGACGAGCTGCCCACAGAAACACCAATGATTCCCATGCAGGCGGTTTTGGCTTCAGAACTGAGTGTGGATGCTGGACGTGCTCACGCTGTACTGGTGGATCGCGGCTATCAAGAAGCAATTACTTATAGCTTTGTGGATGAAGCGCTGCAGAAATTAATTACACCAAAAATCAACGGTATACCTCTAGCAAATCCGATCTCTGCCGATATGTCTGTTATGCGCACCAGCTTGTGGCCCGGACTGCTACAAGCCTTGTCATATAATCAGAAGCGTCAGCAAAGTAGCGTGCGCCTGTTTGAACAAGGAGTGAAGTTTATTAAACAGGAATCTGCCATCAGTGAAGAGAAAGTGTTTGCCGGTGTTGTTGCGGGCGGTTTCGCTGCTGAGCAGTGGGCGCAGGCGAATCGCAAGATCGATTTCTTTGATGTTAAAGCAGATGTTGAAGCATTGCTGTCGTTAACAGGAAATGGCGCTGAATTTAGCTTTGTTGTTGATAAGCACGATGCATTGCATCCTGGTCAGTCAGCAGCTATTAAGAATGGACAAGGTGAGCCGATAGGCTGGATAGGCAAGTTGCATCCAAGCATTGAGAAGAAGGCTAAAGTAAATGGTCCAGTCTTTCTCTTTGAGTTAAATGCAGCTGCGTTAGAGCAGGGGCGCAAGCCCGCATTTGCGGAGCTTTCCAAGTTCCCATCAGTGCGACGCGATTTGGCTATTGTCGTGGATGATGTTGTTGCAGCGGGTGATGTAAAAACAAGTATTGTCAGTGCCACAGGTGAATACCTGACAAACCTCCAGTTATTTGATGTATATAAAGGGGAAGGTGTTGAATCCGGAAGAAAAAGTCTGGCCTTAGGCTTGACCTTTCAGGACTCTTCGCGCACTCTTACAGATGGAGAGGTTGACGGCCTGATCACGGGCGTTTTAGAAAAACTTAAACAAGACTTTAATGCAACGCTGAGAGAGTAAGCCATGGCGTTAACAAAAGCTGAAATGGCCGAAAGGCTTTTCGAGGAGCTTGGCCTAAATAAGCGTGAGGCCAAGGAACTTGTCGAGATGTTTTTTGAGGAGATTCGACACGCTCTGGAAAATGGGCGTCAGGTGAAGTTGTCTGGTTTTGGCAATTTCAATCTGCGGGATAAGAGTGAACGTCCTGGCCGTAATCCCAAAACGGGGGAAGAGATTCCAATCACTGCACGTCGTGTTGTGACTTTTCATCCGGGACAAAAATTAAAAGCGAGAGTAGAGGCATATGCTGGAAGCCGGGAACAACAGTGAGTTGCCCCTAATTCCTGCTAAGCGTTACTTCACGATTGGTGAAGTGAGCGACTTATGCGGAGTGAAGCCTCACGTGCTGAGGTATTGGGAACAGGAGTTTCCACAGTTAAAACCGCTTAAGCGCCGTGGCAATCGCCGCTACTATCAACGTCATGATGTCATCATGATTCGTCAGATTCGCAGCTTGCTTTATGAGCAAGGTTTCACCATTGGAGGGGCGCGCCAACGCCTCTCGGGTGATGAGGCGCAAAGTGATGTGACTCATAGCCAAGAGCTGATTCAGCAGATGCGTCGCGAGCTTGAAGACGTGCTCGAAGCACTAAAGAGCTAATTTTATACTTCAGTTTTTATTCGTTGATTTGCAATGATTTATGGCAAATCAGTTCACTTTTCTCTGGCGTAAACGGGTTTGATTCGTTATTATATGCGCCGCAGTTGAGTAGCCCCCTTAGTACTCAACAACAAGCATTTCTATTAGATCGTCAGATCAAATATTCGGAGCGTAGCGCAGCCTGGTAGCGCACCACAATGGGGTTGTGGGGGTCGGAGGTTCGAATCCTCTCGCTCCGACCACTTCTCTTCTTTTCTCTTTGATTTCTGTTTTGCTGTTCTATGAACTGTGCGTTGTTGCGCGTCGATATTATTTGTTTAATTCGACCAGCGTTAATGACAATCCTGGCCAGTAGGTAATGATCAACACGCTGATCAGCAGGATGATAAAGAACGGTAGTGTGGCGCTATAGAGCTGAATGATCGGTTTCTTAAAGCGGTAGCTGGCAATAAACAGATTCATACCCACAGGTGGTGTGAAGTAGCCTATCTGCATATTAGCGAGAAAGATGATGCCCAGATGAATGGGGTGAATGCCATAGCCTGCTGCAATCGGCAACAGGATAGGTGTCATGATAACAATGGCAGAAAAGATATCCAGCATGGTGCCAAGAATCAGCAGAAACACATTGAGTGCCAGCAAAAATCCCAATGGGCTATCGATGTATTCCTGAATGGTTTCGAAGATCTGTGTGGGGATCTCTGCATCGATCAGATAATTCGTTGATGCTAGTGATACGCCTAGTATTACCATGATCGCGCCGACCAGCACCATGGAGTCGCGCATAATCTTGGGTAGTTGAGTGATCTTAATCTCACGGTAGATCAATGCCTCTGCAATCAACACATAGAGCGCTGTAACCGCAGCTGCTTCTGACACCGCAAAATAACCGCTGTAGATGCCACCTAGTACGATAACGGGCAGGGGCAGCTCCCATATGGCTTCTCTTAGGGCTTTCAGCAGGCGGGTTTTGGAAAAGTCTTGCGTGGGTAGTTTATGCCCTTGATGGATGCTCCACGCTGAGAGCATGCCGATCATGAGCAGGCCTGGCAAGATACCGGCGAGAAACAGCTCATCAATACTGAAGGGTTCGCCAACGCCCAATTGTTGCGAGACGATGCCGTAGAGTATCAATGGTAATGAAGGAGCGAACAATACGCCCAAACTGCCTGAGCTGGTAATCAGTCCCAGATTGAAATTCTCTTTATACCCGGCCTGCATCAATGCAGGGAAGAGCAGGGCGCCTAATGCGATGATCGTAACGCCGGATGCTCCGGTGAATGCGGTAAACAGTGCGCAGGCAAATAGGGAGACGACCGCCAGACCACCGGGCATCCAGCCGATTAATGCCTGCGTTACCTCTACTAAACGTTGGGGAGCTTTACTTTCGCTAAGTAGATATCCGGCGAAGGTAAACATGGGAATGGCGAGCAGAATGGGCATCTCTGCCAAACGATAAAACTCAATGCCGATTACGGCCAGGTCGATCTCGGCGCTTTGAAAACCTAACAGCGCAGAGGCGGCAATAATGACAAATAGTGGTGTGCCAAGTAGTGCTAATAGTGTGAGCAGGAATATAGCCATCTTACTTCTCTATTGCTTTGTTTGGTTCGTTACCCATAGCAAATGAGACGGCGAGAATGAAAAAGCGAACAGCCATGAGCGTAAAGCCGATGGGGATGATGATTTCACATATCCATGAGGGCACATCTGCAAAGGCAGTTGTTTGGTCTTCATATTCCATCTGCACAAAGCGTCCTGCGTGATAGGCGACAAGGCCACAGATGGTGGCGCTAAATAGGTTGGTTATAGTGGCAACGATACGACGCCCCATTTTAGGTAGCAGGCGTGAGATGACATCTATATTGATATGATTGATTTGGCGAGCAGCGACCATCGCACCCAGCAGGCCGATCCAGAGGACTAGCACCCTAAGGCTGGGATCAATCCACTCGACGCCTGAATTCCAGAAGTTACGCAGAAAAATCTGGCTGCCAGCCAGAATGATCATGCTGGCCAGTAACAGGGCCAGCAGACCATCTTCGATGTAGTGAATGATTCGTGTAATGACCGCGCTAGCGTGTTTAATGCTGGCCATTACGGAAGTCATTGATGTGTTTGAATAGCTGTTTTGTGATTTGATCGCTGATCACGTTTTTATTGACCAGCTGGGTTACCGCGCTGGCGACAGCGTCCTGCCACTCTTTGCGTTCGCTATTGGATGGAGAGGTGAAGAATATGCCCTGTTTTTCCAGAGCTTCTTTGGCTTTGCGGTTATCTTCTCTGTTTAGTCTATCCAGGCGAGTGAAGGTTTCACCCATGATGCGTTTAACGGTGATTTGATCCTCTGGTGTCAGTTTCTCAAACTCACTGCGTTTGATTACCAGTGTGCCGTAGATGTACATCAAGGGCGTGTCTGTTACGTATTTAACGTTGCTGTGCCATTGTAGAGCGATTGCGCCCATTGGGGATGACGCGATGGTATCAATCAATCCGGTTTGCAGGCCTGTCAGTACATCAGTCAGTGGCAGTTGTACGGGGGACACGCCGATAGATTCAAACGCTGCGCGACTGAAATCATCACCTTCTGGGGCCCAGACTTTGAAGTGCTTCAATTCACTGACTTTATTCACTGGCTTGTCAGACATCAGATAAGCAAAGCCACCTTCGCTCAGGCCAAAGCTGATGTAGCCATTTTCTTTCAGGCCGTCGATGATGACCTTGTCCATGTGCTTACGTACGTAATCCACCTCTTCATGATTTCTGAATGACAGCGGCAGGCTGTACACCTGAGAATCAGGGTTGATATCAACTAGGCCACCACCTGTGATGGCGCCACCGTGCAGTTGGCCAACACGGATTTTACGCAATACGCTTTTGTCATTACCCATGACGCCGCCAGGGTAAAAACGGAATTTAACGCGGCCGTCGGTCTCTTTCTTGATTTGATCTGCGGCGGATTTCAGCTCATTCATCCAGCTGGTGCCATCGGGGGCAACTGTCGCAATTTTCAGGGTTTTTGCCTGGGCGGGTAGCGCTACTAACAGGCATAGACATAGCGCATAACGGACTAACTTAGACATGCTTACTCCTCAAAATATTCAGCAGATGTGGCTAGCAGCTCTCGCGCTGTCTGTTTGGCCAATACATTGCTCAATGTAAGTTTATCGACATAAGCGTTGGCGGCTAAAACCTCTTTCAACATCTTGTCGTGCAACTCTTGGTCGAAAACCAGGCGTGCATAGTTGCGAGCCAGCTCTACTTTGGCGATCAAATCTGCGCCACCGGACATTTCGATGGCTTTATTAAAGTGGGCGAGGCCTTTTTCCGGTTTGCCACCCAGCGCAGGTGGTAGCTGGCTGTGGATTACGCCCAGGAATACATGGGCGCGTCCCCATTCGTAGGTTTCATCCAGTTCGACTACGCGTTCCATGATCGCTTTTACGCGGGGGATTTGCGCGACCGCATTCCAGTCGCTTTTGTGAATCTGGATCCATGTCGCCCATGTTGAGCCATAGGTGTAGAGGTAATTAATGTCATCTTTATCGATGAGATGCAAAGAGGCTGCAAAATCGGTCAGACTTCCTGTCTCGGTTTTACAGATGCTTTTTACGCGTCGACAGATCGCTTTTCTTGATTGTTCCTTGGCCTTGATCGCCAGGGTTTTCGCTTGTTCGGGCGTTTTACTGAACAGGCTAGCATAGGCGCTGTGCAAAGACGCACTGGCATGCAGCAGGCTAGGGCTGTTGGGGCTTTCCAGCACAAAGGAGTCGAGCATGATCATGTACGCCGGAACCCCCAAACGAATGGTTTCCGGGTCATCATGGTTAAGAATGGCTGTGCTGAGATTGTTAGCGAATTTTTCCGCCAGAAGATTTGCGCAACCGCTTAATGTCAGTGTGATGGCAAGTAATGCCCATATTCGTATAGTCATGCGAAAATATATATAGAATAGCCTTAACCAAAAGGCACTTCTTAATTCTTATTTAATGTTCCCCATCCGCTGGGAATCATATCAGCTAAGTCAGTGTTTGGTATATGTTTTGAAATGAATTGGTTGAATATCACTTTTCACTAATATTGAAGCTTTTGTATCTGGGAAACGAATATGCCAACATAGGGCGCTTATCTATTACTCATCAAGGGACGGTTATGAAAAAGTTTTTAGTTGCTGCATTTGCGACTTCTGCGTTAGCTGGCTTGGGAGCATCCCAGGCATTGGCTGCAAAGCTGGATAGCGATGAGCAGCGTTTTAGTTACATCATCGGTTTTCAGGTTGCACAGCAGATCAAGGCAGATGGCGTTGATCTGGATTTCGAAGCTTTTAAAGCGGCGTTTGAAGATGTGAAAGCGGGCAAACAACCTCGTTTGAGCGAAGGTGATATGCAAGCAACTTTGCAACGCATGCAAGAAAAACGTATGCAGGAAGCTCAAGCTAAAGCAGCAGAGAACACAAAATCGGGTGAGGCGTTCCTTGCCGCTAATGCCAAAAAGCCAGGCGTAAAAACAACCGATAGCGGCCTGCAATACAAAGTTGTTAAAGCGGGTAGCGGCAAGCAACCATCTGGTTCTGACATGGTAGAAGTGCATTACCGCGGTACTTTGATTGACGGTACTGAGTTCGATAGCTCATACAGCCGTGGCGAACCGACTTCATTCCCTGTTAATGGCGTTATCCGTGGTTGGACAGAAGCGCTGACTATGATGAAAGAGGGCGCTAAATGGGAATTGTATATCCCATCTGATCTGGCATATGGCCCACGTGGCGCAGGTGCTTTGATTGGTCCTAATGCGACTTTGGTATTTGAAGTAGAGTTGTTGAAAGTTAAGTAATCTCTATTCTTCATTTCCGTTGTGCGGGGCTTATCGCGCCCCGCACGATTTCAAAATCTCCTTCCTGCGGATCTACTGCATTTTTTCATCGCACGCTCGTGCTAAATGGGTAAAATACCTCTCAAATAATCGATAGTCTCCGGTGGCGCGTAGCTGGCGGAACAGCAATGGGAGTGACCATTCATGAGCAGCCTCAAGGTTTTTTCGGCAAGCAGCCATCAGGTTCTGGAATCTACATCTGAGCATGCACAGATCGGTGCGCGCTTGAATCAAATTGGTGTGCGTTTTGAGCAATGGCAGGCAGGGCAGGATTTGTCTGGCGAGCCAAGCCAGGAAGATGTGATTGCCGCGTATCAGGGAGATGTTGATTCCTTGATGACTGAATATGGTTTCCAATCGGTAGATG
>JBNKYV010000232.1:0-20122 GCA_050301075.1 Gammaproteobacteria bacterium | reverse complement strand
CAGAAAGAGACACGCATGATGCGTCCTTTTTATTACGACCTTTCTCGTCGTCTCATGCGTCTTGGTTTTAGCAGCAAACTGGCGGACAGCATATTGAACTCTGTGCCGGAAGAGAGTGGTTTGGAAGAATCCTGGCGTCGTGTTCTGGCCAAGGTTGCTGTCACCATCCCAGTCACAAACGACGATATTCTCAATCACGGTGGTGTGGTTGCTCTGGTAGGGCCAACGGGGGTGGGTAAAACTACCACTATAGCCAAACTGGCTGCGCGCTATGCGTTGCGTTATGGATCACGCAGCGTGGCACTGGTCTCTACCGATAACTATCGAATTGGTGCCCACGAGCAGTTAAAAGCGTACTCAAGAATTCTAGATATCCCTATTCGCTTTGCCGATTCGGCCGATACTCTTCAAGCAGCGTTGGATTATTTCTGCGATAAACGTCTGGTTCTGATCGATACAGCAGGTATGAGTCAGCGTGACCTGCGTTTGGGACAGCAGTTCGCCATGTTTGAGCGTGAAGGGGAGCGGGTGAAACCCTATCTGGTGATGTCTGCCACATCTCGTCTGTCAGGTTTGGAGGAGATCGTAAGAGGCTTTGGTGGTGTGAAACCACAGGGCTGCATCCTCACCAAAATTGATGAGAGCGCCACCCTGGGACATGCGTTGGATATGGCTATTCAACACAATTTGCCTATTGCATATGTCAGTGATGGCCAGCGCGTACCAGAAGATTTGCAACCGGCACGCGCCCACACCTTGGTGAGCAGAAGTGTCGCTATGATGCAGGAGAATGCCGTGTTGCTGGATAACGAATTACCGGATCTGCAATTCGGAGAGGTAGGGTATTAATGCTTATGTCGGAGACTCGTATGGATCAAGCGGCCGGTTTAAGAAAAATGAGTAACCCATCTCCGGTCAGGGTGCTGGCCGTGGCAAGCGGTAAAGGCGGTGTCGGCAAGACCAATGTCTCAGTCAATCTGGCTACGTCGTTTGCCCAGGAGGGACACAAAGTGATGCTGTTTGATGCCGACCTTGGCCTGGCCAATGTCGATATCATGCTCGGTCTGAACCCGCAATATAACCTCTCTCATGTGATTAGCGGTGAACGTACATTGGAAGAGATTATCGTCGATGGGCCCAGTGGCATTCGCGTCATCCCCGCCTCATCCGGTACTCAGCAGATGGCAGAGCTCAGCCAGGCCCAGCATGCAGGCATGATCCAGGCATTTAGTGAGGTTGGCCACGATATCGACATCTTCATTGTCGATACTGCAGCAGGCATCTCAGACTCCGTGGTGAGCTTCTGTCGCGCCTCTCAGGAGGTGATTATTGTCGTTTGTGACGAACCTGCTTCAATTACCGATGCTTATGCGTTGATTAAATTGTTAAATCGAGATTACGGTTTACAAAGATTTAGGGTACTATCGAATATGGTGCACAGCATGCAAGAAGGTCGCGACCTGTACAACAAGATGGTGCGGGTGACAGATAAATATCTGGATGTGACCTTGGATTTTATGGGATCTGTGCCATATGATGAGTACCTGAGGAAGGCTTTACAGAAGCAACGTGCAGTTGTAGATGCCTACCCGCGGAGTAAATCCGCAATGGCATTCAAGAACATTGCCAAGAAAGCCGATAGCTGGCCGATACCGAGGGAAGCTGGGGGGCATTTAGAGTTTTTCGTCGAGCGGCTAATTCAAAGTGCGCAATAGGGGCAATGGCAATGAATGGACTCGCGATGTATAGCAATATTATGCAGCCAACGAAGACAAAAAAGAAAAACAGTAAAGACGATCTAGTGGTGCAGCATGCGCCGCTGGTTAAGCGTATCGCATATCACCTGATGTGTCGTTTGCCGCCGAGTGTGCAGGCCGATGATCTGATTCAGGCGGGTATGATTGGTCTGTTAGAGGCCGCGCGCAACTACGACTCCAAGCAAGGAGCCAGTTTCGAAACCTATGCGGGTATTCGAATTCGTGGTGCCATGCTCGATGAAATTCGCAAAAACGACTGGGCACCGCGCTCGGTTCACCGCAAGGCTCGCAAAGTGGCCGAAGCGGTACGCCAGATTGAAAGCATGAAAGGGCGTGATGCACGCGACAACGAAGTGGCAGAAGCCCTTGAGATGTCGTTGGACGAATATCATCACACACTGCAAGCCGCCAGTGGTTATCTCATGCTTAGCTTTGATGATTTGGGGGCGGATGATGAAGCGGTAGCAACCCATTTATCAGAACCAGCCTCGACGCCATTTGATGGTTTGCAGAAAGAAGACTTCAAACGCTCATTGGCAGAAGCCATTGCCGGTTTACCTGAACGTGAACGTCTCGTGATGACGCTCTACTATGATGAAGAGTTAAATCTCAGAGAGATTGGTGCAGTGTTGGGTGTGAGTGAATCCCGTGTGAGTCAAATCCATAGTCAGGCGCTGATTCGTTTGCAAGCGCGCCTAGGTCAATGGACGGGTAATAGCGACAGCTAACACACAAAACATTCGTTTTATACAACAAGAAAACCCGCATGTGAAAGTATGCGGGTTTTTTTGTTTTTTAAACCTTTGTTTAAGTAATGTAATTGCCTGTAAGTCTATTGTTTGTATACAAATAAGCGTTTTGCTTTGTCTTTAAAGTTATCTTCTTTAGTACTGTTTTGTACGACTCTATCGAAACGGTAAATACCTTCATTCATTTCCATACACCAAGTGAATTTTTTGGAAAAGAATATCTAAACATTTTCCAGTAAATGCAGATACATATAGTGGGCGGCAGATTATCCTAAGGAAATGACCGGCTAGGGTCTTTTTTAAAAGGGTGTGCAGGGCCTGTTTAAGTTTTATTTTTAGCTGCTTGCGAAGTGTGTTTCGTCCAACCAGTTTCTACAGATACAAAAATTAAACCTAAATGGACCCTGGCATTAAATGGAGGTTTTGAGCTTTGGATAAAGACATGAAAATCCTGATCGTAGACGACTTTTCTACGATGCGTCGGATAATAAAAAACCTTTTAAGAGATCTTGGGTTTAATAACACTCAAGAAGCAGATGATGGCCTGACAGCGCTTCCCAAGCTTCAGAGCGGTGACTTCGATTTCCTGGTAACAGACTGGAACATGCCTGGCATGCAGGGGATTGATTTGCTTAAAGCAGTGCGTGCAGATCCTAATTTGTCTTCCTTACCGGTGCTCATGGTAACGGCAGAGGCGAAGAAAGAGCAGATCGTCGAGGCGGCGCAAGCGGGCGTAAACGGTTACATCGTAAAGCCTTTCACCGCTGCAACGCTCAAGGAGAAAATTGACAAAATTTTCGAACGAATTGAAGCCAACGGTTAAGCATTTCTTGGCCTTAAGCAGAAGGATCTACGATGACTGACAATACATTTGCCGATAATAGCCTGGATACCGCCAAGAAACTGGTAGAGCTTCTAGAACAAGGTGAAGAGTCTTCAGCGGTAGAGTTGATTGAAGAACTTTCCGCAATGCGCGAAAGCAGCCTGTTTATGGAATTGGGCAAGTTAACGCGCGATTTGCATAACACTCTCACAGGTTTTCAAATCGATTCCCGACTCTCTTCCATGACGGAAAAAGATATTCCTGATGCGAAGGAGCGCCTTAATCACGTAATCACCATGACAGAAAGTTCAGCTGATCGCACGCTTAATAGCGTTGAAGCGACACTGCCGATTTCTGACGAACTTCAGCAAAAGAGTGCGGACTTACAGGAAAAATGGAATCGATTTAAAAGCCGTGACATGGATGTAAACGAATTCCGCAATATGAGTCATGAGATTGATGACTTTTTCGCATTTCTCAATACTGCTGCGCCACAAATGCATAGCAATCTAAATGACATTCTTATGGCGCAAGATTTTCAAGATTTAACAGGCCAGATTATTCGTCGCGTAATTAACATGGTTCAAGAGGTTGAAGATAGCCTCGTTGATCTTGTGCGCATTACCGGTGAAAAAATGGTTCAGAAACAGCCGGAAGAAGAGAAGAAGGAAGGGCCGGACATTGAAGCGCAAGGACCAGCTGTTCCTGGGGTTGATAAGGGCGACATTGTAACGGGGCAGGATGAGGTGGACGACCTACTCTCCAGCTTGGGGTTCTGAGGCTTAAGTTATGGCAATTGATCTCAACGACGATATCTTGCAAGACTTCCTGGTTGAGGCCGGGGAGATACTTGAAACGCTGGGTGAGCAGTTAGTTGAGTTAGAGCAAAGTCCTGAAGATCAAGACTTGCTTAACGCAGTATTTCGCGGCTTTCATACTGTCAAAGGGGGCGCAGGGTTTCTTAGCCTGAATGCGTTGGTGGAAGTGTGTCACCGGGCTGAAGATGTATTCAATTTATTGCGTCAAGGTGAGCGTCAGGTTTCGCCGCAATTGATGGACGTTATTCTGCGTGTCACAGATGTCGTCAACGATATGATGGACAGTGTACGCTCAGGTGTTGACCCTGAACCGGCAGAGCCAGAACTACTAGGCGCGCTTGAAGCCATTATCAAAGGTGAAGAGATAGGTGAAGCACCCGCTGCTGCACCAGAACCTGAGCCAGAAGCGCCAGCAGAACCTGAGGCTGCCGCACCAGAAGCTGAAGCAGCTGCTACTGCGGATGAAGATTTTGAGCAGATGCTGGATACCGCTGCGGATGAGGAACCTGAGGAAACGGTAGAGGCAGCGCTTGGTGCTGATGACGAGATCACTGAAGAGGAGTTTGAAGCGCTTCTGGATGAGCTGCATGGCAAATCAGATTCGGATGCAGGGCAAGCTGCCGAAGCAGAATCAAAACCAGAAGTCGAAGCTGCAGGTGGAGACGATCTGTTTTCAGGTGGCGGTGAAGTATCAAGCTCAGATGAGATTACCGAAGAAGAATTTGAAGCCTTACTCGATCAACTGCAAGGTGATAAAGATAGTGCGGCAGAGAAAAGTGCGAGTGCCGAACCTGCACCAGAAGCTGCTGCTTCTGAGCCTGTGGCCACTGCTAGCAGCCCAAGCTCAGATGAAATCACAGATGATGAATTTGAAGCGTTACTGGATGAGTTAGACGCGAAGAAAAAAACAGGTGATGCAGAAACACCCGCCGCTGCACCTAAAGCTGAAGCGCCAAAAGAGGCTGCGGCTCCTGAGCCAGCAAAAGAACAACCTGCCGCTGCGCCAGAACCTAAACCGGAATCAAAACCCGAGCCTAAACCTGAGGTCGCGGCAGAGTCTTCTACTGCTGCAGAAGAGAAGTCAGCTGCACCAGCCAAGCCTTCTGTTCTGAAACAGGCAAAAGAGTCACCGCCAGTTGAAACCACCGTACGTGTCGATACCAAACGCCTGGACGACATCATGAACCTTGTGGGTGAGTTGGTGCTGGTGCGTAATCGCATGGCGACGCTGAAGAGCACCATGTCAGCCGATGAAGAGGTGGGCAAGGCGATTGCCAACCTTGATCTGGTGACATCAGATCTACAGACGTCCGTCATGAAAACGCGCATGCAGCCAATCAAAAAAGTGTTTGGCCGTTTTCCGCGTGTTGTACGTGACTTAGCGCGCAGCCTGAAGAAAGAGATCAACCTTGAATTGGTCGGTGAAGATACTGACCTTGATAAAAACCTGGTTGAGGCGTTAGCTGACCCATTGGTTCACTTGGTGCGTAACGCGGTTGATCACGGTGTTGAAATGCCGGATGAACGTGTAGAAGCGGGTAAAGATCGCGTGGGTACCGTTGTTCTTTCTGCGCAGCAGGAAGGTGATCATATCCTGCTTATGATTGAAGACGATGGCAAGGGTATGGATGCCGCTGTACTACGTGCCAAGGCCGTTGAAAAAGGCATTATGGACGAAGAGTCAGCCTCGCGTCTTGATAACAAAGCGGCTTACAACTTGATCTTTGCCCCGGGCTTTTCAACCAAGACTGAAATCTCAGATGTATCAGGTCGTGGCGTAGGTATGGACGTTGTAAAAACGCGTATCAATCAGCTTAACGGTTCAGTCGAGATCGATTCGGAAAAAGGTAAGGGCAGTCGCATCATTATTAAACTGCCTTTAACTCTGGCCATTATGCCGACACTGATGGTTGTGTTAGGCAAGCAGATTTTTGCCATGCCACTGGCAAACGTAAACGAAATTTTTGATATGGAATCAGCCAGACGCAGCACGGTCGATGGCAAAGAGGTGGTCATCATTCGTGAAAAAGCGGTGCCGCTGGTTCATTTGGGGCGCTGGTTAGTGAACGGTATCTATACCGAGCCAGATCCTAAAGATGGTTATGTCGTCGTTACAACGATTGGTAGCCAAGTCATTGGGTGCGTCGTTGATAACTTGGTTGGTCAAGAAGAAGTGGTGATTAAACCGCTTGGAGATATGTTGCACGGTACCAAAGGGATTTCAGGCGCAACGATTACCGGTAACGGTGGTATTGCTCTGATATTGGATATGCCTGGGCTGATGGAAGCCTACGCAGGTAGATTGTAGGAGTGATACATGCCGGTTCGGGTGCTTGTTGTCGATGATTCGGCTTTCTTCAGGCGTCGTCTGACAGAGATCTTTGGTAGTGATAAGCACATAGAAGTCGTCGGTGCTGCTGCCAACGGTAAAGAAGGACTTGAGCTGGTTAAAGCATTGAAACCCGATGTGGTGACAATGGACATCGAGATGCCAATCATGGATGGCATTACAGCGGTGAGAAAAATCATGCAGGAGCATCCAACTCCGGTATTAATGTTTTCATCGCTGACAACTGATGGCGCACAAGCAACGCTAAATGCGCTGGAAGCCGGGGCAGTAGATTTTCTGCCTAAAAAGATGGATGACATCTCTCAGGATAAAGATGCCGCACGTCGTCAGTTATGTGCGCGTGTACGTTTAATTGGTGCAAGGGGATTACAGCGACCTTCACTTGTTAAAACCGGAATGAAGACTACAGGGTTGCGAAAAGCAACTGCACCACAACCCACTTCAAGTCCGGTAAGAAGGCGCCCAGGCGGATATCGCATACTGGCCATTGGTGCTTCTACAGGTGGCCCAGTGGCGTTGCAGCAGGTGATCACCGGGTTACCGGCCAACTTCCCGCTGCCAGTGTTATTGATTCAGCATATGCCCGGCACGTTTACGCCAGCGTTTGCAGAACGTTTAGACAAGCTTTCTAACATTACTGTTAAAGAGGCACAAAACGGTGATGTGTTAAAACCGGGTGTGGCGTATTTGGCGCCAGGTGGTAAACAGATGCAGTTGGAAGGGCGGGGAGCACACGGTTCAATCCGCATTATCGATTCCGATGCATCGCAGACCTATAAGCCTAGTGTTGATATTACGTTTGGCTCAACGGCTAAGTTATTTGGTGGTGATGTGTTGGCCATTGTATTAACTGGTATGGGGGCTGATGGTCGAGAAGGTTGCCGCATGTTGAAAAAAAATGGCGCAACCATCTGGGCGCAAGATGAGGCCTCAAGTGTTATTTACGGGATGCCCGCCGCGGTTGCCGAAGCGGGATTGGCAGACAGAATTGTTTCATTAAAGGATGTAGCACCGAGCATCATAAGTGCCATGTAGCATATGGATATTCTAACCGTCTTAGGGATTCTTCTTGGGTTTGGTGCCATCATTGGTGGCAACCTGCTCGAGGGTGGCCATACGGATTCATTAATGCAGGTGACTGCGTTTTTGATCGTAGGTGGCGGTACGGTGGGTGCGGTACTCGTACAGACTCCTATCCCTATTTTTATTCGCAGTTTGAAGATGTTTGTATGGGTCTTCCTGCCACCCAAAATAGAACAAAAGGCTGCGGTAGAAAAAATTATTAACTGGAGCAACATCGCCCGTAAAGAGGGCCTGCTTGGGTTGGAGTCTTTGGTTGAATCTGAAACAGATCCATTCGCACGCAAAGGTTTGCAGTTGCTGGTTGATGGTAGTGAGCCCGATGCTATTCGCGGCATTCTTGAAGTTGAGCTGGGCGTTAAAGAACATGTCGATACTCAGGCTGCGAAAGTCTATGACGGTTACGGTGGTTATTCACCCACCATCGGTATCATCGGTGCTGTAATGGGTTTGATTCACGTTATGAATAATCTCGCTGATCCTAGCAAATTGGGGTCAGGTATTGCTGTTGCGTTTGTTGCAACCATTTATGGGGTGGGGATGGCAAACCTTATTTTCTTGCCAGTAGGTAATAAGCTTAAAGCGCATGTGCACAATCAAACTCAATTTCGCGAAATGGTGATAGAGGGAATTATCTCGATTGCGGAAGGTGAAAATCCAAGAAATATTGAAACCAAACTGGAAGGATATTTATAGTCAGCACCCATCATTACACTTCCAGGCATGCATATTGCTTTATTTATTTTAAAGTCATTAATTTGACGAGTTAGACGTTGGGTGTAATTCCTGGGGTAATGGTAACGGCAACATGGCAAGAAAGAAAAAACCCGAAGAGCATGAAAATCATGAGCGCTGGTTGGTTTCCTATGCCGACTTTATTACGCTGCTGTTTGCCTTTTTTGTGGTTATGTACGCATTGTCATCGGTTAACGAAGGTAAGTATCGCGTACTGTCTGATGCATTGATCGCTGCATTTCGCTCCGCACCCAAAAGCTTTGAACCCATTCAGGTGGGTGAGCCGATGAAGGCTCCACACGACATCATGCAGGATGTGCGCCCTCAAGCCTCCGCCGTTGAGGCGATACGCGTGCCGATACGCCAGCAGGCACAAGTTAAGGCGCATACCGGCTTGCCTGCAGAGGGAAGCAAAAATCCAGAAATGGAACAGATTTCCAGTCAGTTGGAAGTGGCATTGGGTGCTTTGATTGATAAAAACCTAATCAGCATTCACAAAACCGCCAACTGGTTAGAAGTCGAGATCACCTCTTCGATTTTATATGACAGTGGCACTGCTTTATTAACCGCTTCAGCCATTCCGGTATTACAGGAAATCGCGCGCATCATTCGTGATTATCCCAATGCACTTCGCGTCGAAGGTTTTACCGACAATCAGGCGATTGATACACCCATGTATCCTTCAAACTGGGAACTCTCTGCTGGCCGTGCGGCAAGTGTTGTGCATCTGTTTTCCGATGAGGGGGTTGATCCTTTCCGCATGTCAGCCATTGGTTATGCTGAATATCGTCCCAAAGCAGATAACAGTACTGAAGAGGGGCGTCGTGCCAACCGCCGCGTGGTGGTAGTTATTTTGTCTGAGTCTGCGGAAGATCTGTTCGATCGTAGCAAGATCATAAAACTTGAAGATGACAATAAACCCAAAATAGATATTGACCTTGATGCTCCGCTTGAAGAGATTACTGTCACCCCTGATGTAGATATTCCTAGCGAATTCCCAACGGATCTTTCGCTTAAAAATCGTGATATCAAGCCCAAAGACCTTGATGAGTCTGTTAACAGTATTTCAGAAATTAACAGGCTGATTACCCCGTTCAAGGAGAACGCTGATAGCAAGAAGGAAGGCCAATGAAGGTTTGGGCTGTAGCAAATCAGAAAGGGGGCGTAGGCAAAACCACCACTGCGGTGAGTTTGGGTGGCCTCATCTCGCAACGTGGCGCACGTACTCTGTTGGTGGATACCGACCCGCACGGTTCTTTAACCTCTTATTTCGGTTACAGCCCTGATGAGCTGGAAACCAGTGTTTATAGCTTGTTTGAAGATAAAACACGCGACCCGCTCAGCATCGTCAAAACCACGCGTTTTGAAAATCTGGATATATTGCCTGCCTCAATGGCGTTGGCAACGCTCGATCGTCAACTCGGGTCTCAGAGTGGAATGGGGTTGGTGTTAAAGCATGCCTTGAAATACCTGGGCAAGCATTACGACTGTGCGTTTATCGATTGCCCTCCCATGCTCGGCGTGCTCATGGTGAATGCGCTGGCTGCCTGCGATCATTTGATTATTCCTGTGCAAACGGAGTTCCTTGCCATCAAAGGTCTTGAGCGCATGATGCGCACACTCAGCATGATCAAACGTTCACGCAATCTTGAATTGCCTCATACCATTGTGCCAACACTGTTTGATCGTCGAACCCGGGCATCATTGGAAACACTACGTCTGCTACGTAAAGAGTATGGTGAAGATGAATTGTGGAAGTTTGTTATTCCGGTGGATACCCAGTTTCGCGAAGCCAGTCGTATGGGTATACCGTTGCCATTGCACGCTCCGCAATCACGTGGTGTTATAGCGTATAAGAAATTAATGAAAAGCCTGCTCGGGGGAATGGCTGAAGGACACAGGGCTGCGTAATGACTGCTTCTGAGAAGAAAAAAGTTACCCACCTCGTTGAGCATGAGCTGGCTTTAAAGGTCTATCTCGATTCGCTTCTGTTTGATGATGCACTTGCCGAGCCGGAAGAGCTGCCTCAGGTAGAATCGCCTCAACTAGAACCCGTTGCGCCACCACCATCAGTCACACCTGATATTGAAGTCAAAGAGCAGGTGGCAGAGGTCGTGCCTGAGATCGTGTCAGAACAGATTTCTGAAACAGAAGTCCAGCTGCAACCTGAAGAGGCCTTGCCTCCAACCAAAGAGGAGCCAGAGTGGGAGGCCAACACCTTTGAGTGCCTGATGTTTAAGGTGGCAGGTGGTTTGACTTTGTCTGTACCACTGGTGCGCCTGAATGGAATATTGCCGTGGGCGGATGATGTTACTTTCATGCCGGGGCATGCCGAATGGTTCCTTGGTTTGATCAAAAATCGCGGCAAACAGGTCAAAGTGGTGGATATTGCCAAATTTGTGATTCCCCATAACCACAAAGCGCGTGAATCGTTATCAGAAGAGCGCAACTTCAAGCACATTATTTTGATTGATGAGGGACAGTTTGGCATCGCCTGCGATGGTCTGGGTGACGTGCTTAAACTGACGCAGGACAAAGTGAGATGGCGAACGGATCGCTCCTCACGTCCCTGGCTGGCCGGGACCGTTATCGACCACATGTGCGCCCTCATGGACGTCGACAGTCTGTTAGAGATGCTAAAGGATGGCCGGGTTCATGACGACATATCAGAAGAGAGCTAACATTTTGATCTGTTGTAGATTGTACCCCTAAGCCGCCCCGTGGCTTAACATGCATCACTAGGAGTGATTTCATGAACCAGAATGAGCAGGTTGAGAACAACCCAATAACCCAGTGGGTCACTTTCCGTTTGGCGGAAGAGACCTACGGAATCAATGTGATGCAGGTACAGGAAGTGCTGCGCATGACTGAGATTGCCCCTGTGCCCGGTGCGCCCGATTACGTATTAGGAATCATTAATCTGCGCGGCAATGTAGTCACGGTGATGGATACGCGTAAGCGTTTTGGTTTAATGCCAACCGAGCCGGATGACTCAACGCGTATCGTGATTATCGAGGCCGAAGAGCAAGTGGTGGGTATTCTGGTAGATAGCGTGGCAGAAGTGGTCTATCTAAAACAGTCAGACATTGAAACAGCCCCTAATGTCGGTAATGAAGAAAGCTCACGCTACATCCAGGGCGTAGCAAATCGCAAAGAAGGGTTGTTGATTCTGGTAGATTTGAATAAGCTGTTGACTGACGACGAATGGCGAGAGTTCGCCAGCTTGTAATCAACTAACCACGGCGGTGGTATAGCAGTAGCCGTGGGGGCGGAGAACCCTACATGGCTCAAATTGATACAAACCCAGCAACGCCAGTTTGGCCAAGACGGCCAATGCGTAAAGTTGATCCTGACGACAAGGCCTCAGAAGATCGGCGCCAGCGTCAGCAACAAAGCAAAAAACAAAATAAACAGCAGGAAGCAGTACACGTATATGTGGATGGAGATGAAACGACTTCATTCCCACGCATTGATGAATACGCCTGATAGACATTAGGGACGTGCAGTTTTAAACATGGAAGATTTTTCTGTATTTACGTTGGTTGGAATCGTATCGTTTGCATTGCTCACGGTAGCGCTGGTCATCGTTGGTAAAAAACAAAGGCTGTTGAATCAGCAATTGCGAGATAGCCAAGCCAGAATCGAGGCAATGCAGACAGAACTAAATGCATTGTATAGTGGTGCAGCAGGTGTTGGTTCACATCTCGCCAAACTCGAAGCACAAGTCATCAACCTTTCCGATCGTCAGGAACAACTCGATGTTCGTGACCCCACCACCCAAAACTACAATCTAGCCATCGACCTTGTTCATCAAGGGGCTGGTGTCGATGAACTCATGCGCCAATGTGGTCTGTTGCATGAAGAAGCAGAACTGCTAGTGCGTTTGCATGGTAGTCCTTCGCTCTAGGACGTTATACTTCGTTATCTCCCATCACAGAGTGTTTCTCTGACAGGTAATAAGCAAACGCCAACACCTGCGCCACGGCAAGATAAAGCGCTTCTGGTATCTCTTCATCTAACTCTACTTGCGCTAACGCAAAGGCCAGTGGTTCATTCTCCTGAATCGGAATATCAAATGCCTCAGCCAACGCGAGTATCTCTTTGGCAATATCACCTTCACCTTTTGCAGTGACTCTAGGAGCTTCTTTACCGCCCTCCCATTTCAGTGCTACGGCTTTATGTGGTTTTTGTGAGTCGTGTTTTTTCATGCGTTGATGTCCAGCATAACCATTGGAACGGGGCGTTGAGGATTAACCGGCGGTGGGGCGTTGTAGCAGTGCAAATCTCCTGTTTCAATGCCCACACTTTCATAGCGTTGTTTTAACTCGGCCAGGTTTTGGTTGACCAGTTGTGCGGTATCTTGTTTGTCTGCCCAAAAGGTAGTGGATATCGCATCGTTTAATAATTGTAGTTTAATATGCAGTGGTCCTAGTTCACCTAGATCGACGGCGAGCATAACGCTCCACTGTTTTCCTTGTTTCTTTTCGCCGCTTTTCTCTTCATTTTCTTCAATAATCAGATGCACGATATCAATGTTGTCTTGATTGCGGATTGGAATCTCGAGGGACCAGGTCAGTGTGCCAGTGTCTGATGTGGTGAGCGAAGATGTTTGGTGTAGTTGTGTGCGTGCCAGCCCGCTTTCCGTCTGTTTGCCTAGTTCTTGAAACAGCGTGAGCAGATTGCTGATGTTTTGCAGTGTGGGTGGTTCGGATTTTTGTGCTTGTGGCATTTTGTTGTTTAGCGGCGGTTGAATTTGTTGGCCGCTTAACAATGTTTGTGTGGGTGTTGGCGCTGTAGTTGTCGGTTTGGCATCTCCGGATGGAGTTTTATCGGTAGTATTGCCTTGTTTGTTCACTACCGTTAGCAAGCGTAGCAAAAGTCCTTTTACATCGTCTTTGATCTCTTTAACCTGCTTGGGCTGTTGCTTGCTATCAGCTGCGATTTTTTCAAGCATCTGTTGAAACACTTTTGGACTATTAACGGGGGCTGATGAGCGTATGCGTGTCGCTGATTTTTGTGTTTGTTCGCTGGGTTGAGATAGCAGGGGAGGACGATCCGAGCTCGTCATGTTTTGTTTGAGCAAGTCTGCCGTTTTCTGAAGTTTGTTTTCCAGAAAAGTACCGGAATTACGTACAGCCTGTTTTACCGTTTCGGCCTCTTGTATCTGTTCGCGGTTCGGTAACCGGCTGAGCAGTTCTTTAGCGATCACCTGTATGGCTGGCGGAATAGGTAATTTATTGCTGTTTTGGCTGATTAGGCTTAGGTTTGCCAATAATGGCAGTATGCTGTTTTGGATCGGCAATGCCTGTTTGACCGCCTGTGTGATGATCGGCTCTGCCTTGGTGGGCAACTGCTGGTTAAGCACTTTTAGAATCGGTTTGTCTGTCAGGCTTTCCACCTGTAGCTTCAATTGAGTGCCAGCAGTGAGTTTCTGCGGGGTTTGGGCCTCAACGGGCTGATTATTGATCTTGAGCAGCGCAAGTTGCTCGCTGAGCTGCTTTACAACCACCGCTTGCAATATCTGTCCGACCTTCCATTGCAGGTTCTTGAGGGTTGATAACCCCAGTGTCGCAGCGGGGGGAATATTTCCATTAATTTCCATGTGTGATTAGTAAAGTTCGCGTGTCACTGGGTCGATTAACTTTTTAACTGTTTTGATCTACATTTAAAGAGTACATTTTTAGAGGAAACAAGTGCTTGGGAATGGATGTTCATGTTGCATGCATCCTCGCTGTTATTTTGAGGGTTGAATCGGATTAAGCTCGTGTTGAAACATCGTTATTTGTCTTACATATCACCATACCCCTTCTTAAGGTTATCGTACTTCTGCGGTGACTTTTAAATTTATAGGCCCTACATGCATAAACTCTGGTATACGCGCAAGAATGGGGAAGTGAAGGGGCCATTTCCCACAAAAGTGATATCGCAGGATCTGCTTCTCGGGCGCCTGACGAAAACCGATGAGGTCAGTACCGATAAAATCCTCTGGCGCGCCATTGGCGAGGTAAAAAGCCTGATACCAGAGGTAATGACGGCGGATCTATCTAACGACATCAATCGACAGATGCTGGAAGCCGCTAAACGTAATGCAGATGAGCGTGGCATGGATAAGCTTCATGGCGTGGAGCGTCGCATTCATGAATCAGAAGATGAAGTAAAGCATCGACACCAGCGTAGCGATACCTTTTCTCCAGAGCCTAGCAAAAGCAATATTGCCGCGCTGATGCTTATCTTTGCTTTTGTCGCGGTGCTTGTTGCAGTGGCTGTGTTGCATTCTCCTACATCTGAGGAGCCAGGCATGGATTGCACAACTGAGCCTGCACCGGGAGTGAATTGGAGTAACTGTTTACTACTCGGTTCGTTATTGGATGGTACTGATTTGAGCAGTGCAAAAATTCGCAATGCCAATATATCGGGCAGCAGTTTAAAGCGGGTAAAACTTTCAAATAGTGATCTTGCCTATACTAATTTTGGGGTTAGTAATTTGTTACAGGCGGATCTCAGCAACGCGCAGTTGGTGGGTGCCAGTTTTCAGGGGGCTTACATGCGCGGTGCCAACCTGACAGGCTCTGATCTTTCCTATGCCGACTTTCGTGGCGCGGACTTGTTAGGTGCAACGTTTAAAGATGCCAAGCTGGATCACGCTGTATGGGTAGATAAGCGCGTGTGTGCAGTGGGTTCTGTCGGTGAGTGTCGGTAGATCGCTTTTAATGTATACAGACATATTGCGTTTTTGGTTTGAGGAAATTGACGAATCCCGATGGTGGGAAAAGGATGAAGCGTTTGATAAGCACATCACTGATCGCTTTCTAGATGTGCATTCACAAGCCGTCCGTGGTGAATTATTTGAATGGCGAGTGACGGAGGAGGGGTGGCTGGCCGAAATTATTGTGCTTGATCAGTTCTCCAGAAATATCTACCGCGATACCCCATTGGCGTTTGCTAGCGATGCTCAGGCACTCGCGTTAGCCCAGCAGGCTGTAGCGCAAGGTGTGGATAAATATTTTGATGCTCGAAAACGCAGTTTTTTCTATTTGCCTTATATGCACAGTGAGTCACAGAAAATTCATAAGGTCGCTTTAACGCTATACGAACAACATGGCACACCATCGGGTTTGGAGTTTGAGAAAAAACATAAGGCGATTATCGATAGATTTGGTAGATATCCACATAGAAACGAAATATTAGGCCGAATCTCTACACAGGAAGAGTTGGCGTTTCTTGAGCAGCCTGGGTCAGGCTTTTAGCTTAGATTCATAAGACGCTAAGGAAAGCTTTCAGTCGTATAACGCTCCACTCGAATGGTATCCGACCAATAATTTGCAGGCAGTCCCGCTTTGAGCTTTAAATGTTGCAAGAACTCTTGTGGTGTTTTAAGTGATTCCCACACGGCGGGGAGAAAGGTGCCACGTGCATAACCATCGCTCAGTACTAGACCATCAATGTTCGGGCGTATCTGTTGTAGTAGATCTTCTTCTGATGTGAAATCAATCTCTTCACTAGGGCTGAGGATAGAGATGTGCATCTCTATCTTTTCAAACTCTCGTGTTGTGAGTGCAGGGAAGCGTGGATCAGAGAACGCAGCGGCGTAAGCGTTGTGGGCAACATCTTGCACTAGCGGTTGATGTGCTTCCAGTGTGCCGATGCAGCCACGTAGTTGGCCGTATAGATTTAAAGTTACAAAGGTGGCGCGCTCTTCACGTAAGCTGGCGGGGCAGTCATTAATGTTTACGATAATGGCGCTACTATGTTCAAGTCCGTGCTGAATCGATTGGTGGGCTACTTCAAGTAATATGTTGCGTTCTTCCATTGAAAGCACTGTTCTATTCCTCGCCAATTGCTAGTTATTAGTTGAATGCGTAAGCGCCATAGCCCACGACTTGAGATTTGTCTCCGGCGGTGTCACCTGAATTGCGAAGATCAATTAATTCGCAATGCATCCCTCTTTGTTTGGCAATCGTTAGTAATCCTTTAATGGGATTTCGGCCACAGGCATCTTCATAACCTAGTTTATCCGGTTGTAGATTGATGATGGCATCTGATGTGGCGCGATCCATTGCCTGCGCTGTGTTGTAGTCGTGATAGTGAGAGAGGTCAGAACTGATGACGATTAACGTCTCGTCACCACCCCACACAGTTTCCAGCACCTCACTCACTTCTAGCGGGGCAGCATCACCTACAACCAAGGGCGTGAGCACGAAGTCGTTTAATACCGTTTGTAGAAAGGGGAGGTGTACTTCCAGGCTGTGCTCCATCACGTGTGCTTGATCTAACGTTTTAACCTGCTTTAGCGCCAGCAGTTTATTGATGTTGTCGTGGTCGATAGGGATATTGCCGAGCGGTGTTTGAAAATAATCAGCACTGCTTGCAGCCAAGCCTAATAACGGAACGCGGTGAGACGGTCCAAGCAACACTACTTTTTTAATGGTATAGCGAGCATTTTGCAGTTGTTGATAGACGCTGGCGGCAATAGAGCCGGAGTAAATGTAACCAGCATGTGGCGCAATGATGGCTTTAGGCGCAGGTGTATCTGTGGGTTTGATGTTGGCGAGAATAAATTGCTGTAACTCTTCCGCATCATCGGGATAGAACATTCCGGCCACGGCAGCGTGTCTGATATTGGCCATTGTTGTTGCCTCCACTTTCATTTTCCCCATTTCATTATAAACTTTAGATGATGGGGGCAATGTTGTCCTCTTCCTTAGCCGAATAAGGAGCCATGCTATGCAAACAGTTGTTCCCACCAAATACTGGCATGCATTGGATGATGGTCGTGTTCAATGTGATCTTTGTCCTCGCTTTTGCAAAATTGGTGAAGGCAAGCAAGGGCTCTGTTTCGTGCGGGCGAATCAAGGCGGAGAGGTTGTACTGACTACCTATGGCCGCTCCAGTGGCTATTGTGTTGATCCTGTCGAAAAGAAACCGTTGAATCATTTTCTGCCCGGTACGCCGGTGCTGTCATTCGGTACAGCCGGATGCAACCTTACCTGCAAATTTTGTCAGAACTGGGATATGAGCAAAGCACGCGAAATGGATGTGCTGGCGGATCATGCGCCGCCGGACGTGATCGCGCGTGCAGCTAAAGAGCTTAACTGTTCCAGCGTTGCATACACCTATAACGATCCTGTGGTTTTTCTCGAATATGCTGTGGATGTTGCCAAGGCGTGTCGTGAGCACGATATTAAATCTGTAGCAGTAACTGCCGGGTATATTTGCGATGAGCCGCGCAAAGAGTTTTTCAGTTACATGGATGCGGCCAATGTTGATCTAAAAGGCTTCCGTGAAGAGTTCTATCACAAGCTGTGTAGTGGCCATCTGCAAAACGTGTTGGACACATTGCTCTATATAAAAAACGAAACTGATGTGTGGCTGGAGACAACTACGTTGTTAATTCCTGGTCAAAACGATTCCGACGAAGAGTTGCAAGAGATGTGCGAATGGGTTGTGGCCAATCTTGGGCCGGATATGCCCATGCACTTCAGCGCCTTTCATCCGGATTGGAAGATGATGGATGTGCCTGCAACCCCGCCGAGCACTTTGATCCGAGCGCGCGAGATCGCTTTAAAGGCCGGGGTGCGTTACGCCTATGTGGGTAACGTGCATGATAAAGAGCATGAAAGCACCTATTGCCACAAATGCGGTGAAATGCTGATTGGTCGTGACTGGTATGTGCTATCTGACTGGAATCTGACTGACGATGGACATTGCCGTTCCTGCGGTGCCGCGTGCGCCGGGGTTTTCAGCGGGCCACCCGGTGACTGGGGAGCAAGAAGGCTCCCCGTGCAATTAAAAAATTATCACCCCGCAGCCTAATCGCCCGAGGGTAGAGATTATTTTTTCCGGCCAGGTTTTTTGGTCGCTACGCGGTAGCGTTCAGAAATTTCATCCTGGCTACTCACTTCAAGTCCCAAATCGCGAATCAAGCCGTCCTTGATGCTGTAAATCCAGCTATGCACTGAGAGTGGCTGGCCACGTTCCCAGGCGCCTTGAATGATATTGGTGTGGCAAACGTTGTAGGTTTGTTCAATTACGTTTAGCTCGCACAGCTTATCCCAGCGTTGCTCTTCATCTTCTATTTTGAGCAGTTCCTTTTCGTGCTTGTGGTAAACATCACGAATATGGCGCAACCAGTGGTCGACCAGGCCTACGCGGTTTTGCTTCATGGCCGCACGTACGCCGCCGCAACCATAGTGACCGCAGACGATAATATGTTTGACCTTGAGCACGTCAACGGCGTATTGAATAACCGAAAGACAGTTGAGATCGGTATGAACCACCGCGTTGGCAACGTTGCGGTGAACAAACAGTTCACCCGGGAGCAGGCCGACGATTTCGTTCGCCGGTACGCGACTATCGGAGCAACCAATCCAGAGGTATTCAGGAGCCTGCTGCTGAGACAGCTTTGTAAAAAACTCCGGGTCTTCCGCGTTGATTGCTTTGGTCCAAGCGACGTTGTTATCAAATAGTTCTTTAATTTCAGCCATCTGTGTTGACCCATTTTCAAAGTTTGGCGAAGTCTATCAGGTGAATCTTGTGATAGAAAAGGGCTAGTTTATTAGAGTTTAATGAGTATTTTCCGGTGTTTGCATCTCGATGTCGCCAATTTCGACCTGTTCCGCAGGCGTGTAGGCACCAAAATCACTGAGGTATCGAGCCCCTTTTTCGATTTGCTCGGCCAGGCGGCGAATTCTGCTGGCGATCTCAAGTTGGGCCACCATCTCGTTGATCGGAATATGATCGGCTGTGCCGGCTCTGAGCAGACTGGATTTCAGATGCTGATATCGTTCTTCCAGTGTTTTCAGCTCATCTGCGCAGTTCTCTCCTTGGTAACCCTCAGCAGTCGAGTCCGAAATATCGATCAAGTGCACAGCCGCACCTTTGAAGTGGCTGATTTCCTGCTTTAGGGGGGCATAATCAATAAAGTGATGTTTGCTTTGTTGTTCAGCTATTGCTTCAGCCAGCTGCGCAGCGGTGACATAGTAGCGACAGACACGCATTCCATTGGGGAGAGATTCTGCCAGCTCGGAGGGAAGATCGCTTTTTTGCAGTGAGGTACTAAACTCTCCTGCGGCAATGGTTAGCTTATTAATCGCGTTGCGATCATCGACCAGACGGGTGCTCGGGCTAGACTCGGTGCTTAAGGCTCCCTTGGCGACCCGACGACTAATTTCTGCGATGCGTTTTAATTCCATCTCCAAGGCATTAAAAGCGAGGAGCGGGGTGTTCATCAGGGTTTTATCCAGATGGCGTGGTTTGGCTTCATCTTCCTCGGCGGAGCGAAACCATTTTTCGAGGTTGGCCACTAGCTTGCTCGTCAGCGGCCACATGATCGCCACACCCAGTAGGTTGAAAGTGGTATGAAATAGCGCCAATACGGTGGGGGCGTCATCCGCTAGCCCAAACATGTCCTGTGTGTTGTGGATAAATTTCAGTAGCAGAGGGAGCAGCAGTAGTGCCACCACTCCTGTAATAACGTTGAATGCAACATGTGCAGTGGCAACTCGTTTGGCGTTAGGTGTGGCGCCAATGACGGCGAGTAGGGCTGTGGATGTGGTGCCGATATTGGCGCCAATCACCATGGCGGCGGCCGCTTCAAGCGGGATAACGCCCCCGCCGGTGGCTGTGAGGATAATGGCCATGGCCGCACTGGATGATTGCATGAGCAGTGTCATGGCAAAGCCGCTGCCAACCAGTAGAAGCAGGTCTAGCCCTTCCGGTGAGATCTGCGAAAACTGGATTGTGCTGCCCATGCCTTCAAATCCAGATTTTAGTATGTCGATTCCCAGAAAGAAGACGCCGAATCCCGCAAT
>JBNKYV010000231.1:0-11342 GCA_050301075.1 Gammaproteobacteria bacterium | reverse complement strand
GTCAAACAGCGCAAAGTGCTTATGCCAAAGCCGAAGCTATCAATTCATCCGGTGTGGCTGGCTTAACAGCAATTGCCGATACTACTCTTCAAGTAGCTTTTGCGACCCACACAGGCGGTGGTAGTGCAGGTGATTCATACTCGCTAAAAATTAACGGTGCGCAAATTTTTAGTAATAGCTCGGGTGTTGTGGCTGGTGATGATGTGGCTACCGCGATCAATAACAACTCAAATACCACTGGTGTAACTGCGAGTTTTTCAAGTGGTACGGGCATCATGACACTGTCAGCAATTGATGGTCGTGATATCGCTATTGAGCAAACGTTGGGTGCTGCATCGACCGCTAATGAGGGCTTTAATGGCGCAGGTGCTGGTACCAACAATTCCGTTAACTTGGCGTTAGACTTTAATACCGCAGCGGGTGCAACCACTACTAGAACCGGTGTAGGTTCTATTCGACTGACTGCCGCGGAACAAATCAACACACTTGGTGCAGATGCTGCAACGATCGGATTTGCAGCTGGTAACTCCTATTCTTTGGGTGACTCTGCCCTGAACGATGCAGCTGTAACCACAGTAGCCAACGCCAACACTGCAATCACCCGCGTAGACTCAGCCCTGAGTTCGGTGAGTAGCTTACGTAGTACCTTTGGTGCGATTCAAAATCGTTTTGAATCGGTAATTGCTAACCTGGAGTCAACTTCTGAAAACCTCTCTGCATCACGTAGTCGCGTTATGGACGCTGACTTTGCCGCAGAAACTGCCGCGTTAACCCGTGCGCAAATTCTGCAACAGGCTGGTGTAGCGATGTTGGCGCAAGCTAACTCCTTACCTCAAAACGTTTTATCTCTACTGAGATAAGCGAGGAAATGATGGTAGCTCACTAAATTGACTCAACCCGGTTCCAACAGGATGATGGAACCGGGTCGTCAGCTACCAGGAGGTTAATGCAATGGTTAACGAAGTGACTAATGCAAAGGTTCAAGTCGCCATCCCTGTGAAAACGGCTGGGCCTGTTAATTCAAATGAGGGGGCAAGCAAGTCCGCTGTAGTTTCGAAAGATGCGGTAAGTTCAGCTAAACCCACTCACCAGGAAGTCGCAAATGCAATGTCCAAAATGCAGGATTTTGCACAAGTTGTTTCACGTGATCTAAATTTCAGCCTCGACGAAGAAAGCGGCGAGGTTGTGATTAAGGTTGTAGATTCAAAGACTGATGAGATTGTTCGCCAGATTCCATCTGAAGAGGCGTTACGCATCGCGCGTGCGCTGGAAGCAGGTGGAAGTTTCCTCGTGGAGACAGAGGCATAACCTAAATCATCTTTGGCACAAGTGTTGCATTTTGTATGACGGGTTGTAACAAAACTCATGTGCATGAGGTGATGTATGGCAATATCCGTAGGTGGCATAGGCTCTGGCCTTGATGTATCTAGCATCGTAGGCCAGCTTATGGCATTAGAGCGGCAACCTTTGGTTGCCCTACAACAGAAACAGGCAAAGTTTACCGCTGACCTGAGTTCTATCGGTTCTTTAAAAGGCTCCCTTTCTGGCTTTGAGGGTGCTATCTCTTCCCTTACCAAAGAAGAAACATTTACCAAGCTTAAAGCGATCTCTTCTGAGGATGATGCGTTCACTGTTTCGGCTGACGCGTCAGCTGTGACCGGTAATTACAACATCGAAGTGCTGAGTACTGCCAAGGCGGATAAAAAGTACGCGGTGACTGCGAGCGCCTATGCGGGTGAGCAGGGTGTGTTTACGCTAACATCCGGCACGAATTCTTTCAGTATTACCATTGATGCATCTAATAATACTCTTGAGGGTATTCGTGATGCGATCAATGGTTCGGTCGATAACGAATCGATCAATGCTTCTATCATCACTGACAATAATGGTGATAAGCAGTTGATTTTATCGGCCAAACAACTTGGGTCCGCGAATGCGATCGGAGTTGCTTATGATTCTGGTGACGATATTCCGGCAGTTTTGGGTTTTGCAACTGTTACAGGATTCGAAAATCTTGATGCGAGCATTAAAATTGACGGATTTCAGGTCGATAGTTCTAGTAACACCTTCTCTGATGTGATTGCAGGCGTTGATATCACCGTTTTGAAGCAGTCGACGGGTACTCAAAACCTTACTGTTGAGCTGGATGAAAAGTTCATTACAGGTGAAATTACCAAGTTTGTCACTTCATACAATGGTGTTAAAGGTTCGTTGAGTGCACTTGGCGGCGAAACTGGCGCCATGAGTGGTGATAGCACTTTGCTGGCCATTGAGCGTGGACTACGTTCAGTGTTGAATCTGCCAGCAAAAGGTGATTTTGGTTATCTCTCAGAGATTGGCATTACCACCAAGGAAGATGGAACGCTCGCGGTGGATGCCACGAAACTGGCAGATGCAGTGAGAGATAATCGCGACGGCGTGATGGCGATGTTTGCGGACGAGACATCCGGTTTTGCGGTGAGAATGGAATCAGTTGTTAAAGCCTACACTGATTCTGAAAGTGGTTTGCTGAAAAGCAGGGAAGACGGCATTAATTCGAGTATTAGTCTGCTAGAAAGCAGGGCGGAGGCACTGACAAGACGACTGGCATCTGTAGAAAAACGATTGAATGCGCAATTTACCGCACTCGATACGTTGGTTTCTCAGTTAAATAATACCAGTACGTTTTTGTCTCAGCAGTTGGCTGGTTTACCGAGTGCCGGGTCACTATAGTTAGGGATAGATAGAAGGTTTAGTTTAAGAGGGGAAGTTGATCGATGAACAGCTCACCAGGTATGAACTCTGCATTACAGCAATACCGGAAAGTTGGTGCACAGACTGGCGTCGAGGCGGCAACGCCGCACCGCTTGATTATGATGTTGCTGGACGGTGCGCTGGAGAAGATTAATCTCGCTAAGGGGTTCATGCAGCGTAACAATGTTGCGGAAAAAGGCAGTCATATCTCTTGGGCGATTTCAATTATTGAGGGGCTGCGCATCAGTCTGGATAAACAGGAAGGTGGCGAAATTGCCGAAAACCTGGAAGCACTTTATGACTATATGACGCGCCGTTTGGCTGAAGCCAATATGAATAATGATGTGGCGATTCTGGATGAGATTTCAGGTTTGTTGCTTGAAATCAAGAGCGCGTGGGAAGCCGTGCCAGGACTGCTGGAGGCTGAGCAGAAAAAGACTGAGCCCAGCGTTGGTTAGTGATTGAATTTCACTAATTAAAGAAAAAGGAATATCGCTCGTTAGTAATGGAAGATAACGAAAACCAAGCGGAAGGTAATTATCAATTGGCTATGGATAAGCTGGTGTCTCTAAGTGAGCGTATGTTGGCATTGGCCAAAGCCGGTGAATGGCAGCAATTGACTGAACTCGAATCAAAACGGAGGCCTCTACTGGAGGCCTTTTTTTCTGCGTGGAATAACGAGAGTGCTGATCCGCAAGGGGTTGCGGCGGTGCGTTCATTTATTAAGTCTCTTCAAACGCTGGATGGGGAAATATTGGGGTTGGCCAAGCAGGGAAAAGAGCAAACGGCAGATGAGCTGAGTCAGTTAAGAAAAGGCAGGGAAGCGGCGTCCAGCTATTTAAAGAATCTTTAACCGAATATTCGGGGGAATGATTCATAGGGATTGAGGTTTTTAAACGTTTATTGAACGTATGTGAACCAGGGGTGGGGTGTGTCAGAAACAACTGAATTTCCCAGTGTTTCTTGTCCGCTAAACGTGCCATTTGAATGGCAGGTGATAGCGGAAGGGGATGATATTGCCTCCGCGCATGAAGGTAACAACTTTAGTCGCCTGCAGGTGATTCAAGGGCTGGAAGAGGTGTCCAGCGAGTCGTTTGATGAATTTCCGGGGTTGGCAAGCGAGATT
This sequence comes from Gammaproteobacteria bacterium, assembly GCA_050301075.1. Classification (GTDB taxonomy): domain Bacteria; phylum Pseudomonadota; class Gammaproteobacteria; order Tenderiales; family Tenderiaceae; genus JBNKYV01. The sequence continues at coordinate 7,483 of JBNKYV010000231.1, read as the reverse complement.
CAGCGCATCGATTTCAAAATGAATGTCTTGCTTGAATTGGTGGGGGTGATTGCCACCAAAGAGCTGATGATTCCTCCTTCTGTTTCCATTTTGTTGAGTTCTAGTGCTGTTCAGTGGCAGACGCCTCAGTCCCTTAAAGAGGGGGTGCGACTGCAGCTGGAGCTGTTTCTCGAAATGCGTTTCCCCTTTTCACTGGTTTTTAGTGGCCGGGTAGAAACGGTGACCCAGGCGGAAGGGGAAAATAGCGTGGTGGTTAACTTGGACCCCCAGAGTGAGAGGGTTCAGGAGCTATTGGATAAATACATATTTCGTTGTCATCGTCGCCATATTGCTCGAATGAAGCGTGATAAGGCGACGCATGGGGGATGAGGCTCTATAAATCAGTAGCTTAAACAGGGTTTGCTATTGTTCTTATATAGTACTTTTGACATCATTGGTATGTTTGAGGCAGGCGTTTTGCCAGCAAATCTTCGTATGATGTTTGGGCCTATTAATACGAATTAAAAATCAGCATTGCTTTCCCTAAAAGGGCTAGGCAAGGCACGAGGAGAGAAGTTTGGTAATTCCAAATGAACGACGAGTAATGCAGCATAGCCCTTTTAGGGATGCAACCCGTCGGGCTGGAGCCATTTTTTTTGCGGAACTTTGTTGCATTTCGCTTACGTACGGAAAGTACGCTACGCTCAATGCGCCGCGTTCCCCAAAAAAAATGGCCTCCAGCGCTGTTTTTTAGTTAGTGTTAATAGGCCCTAGAAGGGAGAATACGAGTGTCTGTACGTGAATCAGTTGTATTTGTGATCGATAACGACGAGTCGCGCCGCCATGATCTGGATGCGGTGCTGGGTTTTATCGACATAAAACAGGTCTGTTCATCTGATTGCCAGGGATTTAGCCAATCGTTGCAGGATACCGACTCTCCTATCCAGGCGGTGCTGTTAGGGGATTGCGGCTCAGCGGATATGGCGAAGGAGGTTGTTTCCGCGGTGCATGAAAAGGACCCGAGCGTGCCTTTTCTCTTATATTCAGAGCTTAAAGAGCATGACGTATATCCTGCCAATGTGTTGAATAATGCAGCGGGGTTTCTTGAACTCCCCATCAAATACAAACATCTTATGAGTGGATTGCAACAGGCGCAGGCTTTTCGCAAAAAAGCGGAATCAACCCCTACGGATGCTCCTTCACCAGAGCTGTTCCGCAGTCTTGTGGGCAACAGTCGCAGTATTCGGGCAGTACGTAAACTGATCGAGCAGGTGGCAACTTCTGATGCCAATGTTTTGATTCTCGGTGAGTCGGGTACCGGTAAAGAGGTGGTGGCCCGTAATCTTCATTACCATTCATCACGTCGTTCCAAGCCATTTGTGCCCATCAACTGTGGTGCTATCCCGCCGGATTTGTTGGAGAGTGAGCTGTTTGGTCATGAAAAAGGCGCTTTCACCGGGGCTATTAGTGCACGCCAAGGGCGTTTTGAATTGGCGGAAGGCGGCACACTGTTCCTTGATGAGATTGGTGATATGAGTCTGCATATGCAGGTCAAACTATTGCGTGTATTGCAGGAGCGTACTTACGAACGGGTGGGAAGTAATAAAAGTTTGACGGCCGATGTGCGCATCGTGGCCGCAACCCATCGTGATCTTGAGTCCGCGATTCGAGAAGGTAAATTCCGCGAAGATTTATTCTACCGCTTGAATGTTTTTCCGATTGAGATGCCACCATTACGTGATCGTCTGGAAGACATTCCACTGCTGGTAAAAGAGTTGATTACTCGGTTGGAGCACGACGGCCGTGGTTCGGTTCGTTTGACGCAAACTGCGATGATGGCCTTGTGCCGTTACGGCTGGCCCGGCAATGTGCGTGAGCTGGCCAATATGGTCGAGCGTTTGGTGATTATGTTTCCAATGGGGGTTGTCGACTTTAATGACCTGCCCGCCAAATTTCAGGAAGCAGCGGGTGATCTGGGCAACTTGCCACGCCCATCCAATCTGGAGGATGACAGCGATACCATAGGGGCCGACGTTCAACCCGGCTCTATGCCGCGTTTGCCTGCTGACGGTATGGATTTAAAAGAGTATTTGGCGAATCTTGAGCGCCATTTTATTCAGCAAGCGTTGGATGAAGCGGGCGGTGTTGTTGCCCACGCGGCGAATCGTTTGAAATTAAGACGTACAACACTCGTCGAAAAAATGCGGAAATACGGTCTGCAACGCAATGAAGAGATGACGTGATTTTGACTCACGGCACAAATACTCATCATAACTTATTGAAAAACAACGAAACACAAAAACTGGCCCAGATATTGCTCCTTCTCAACATGAGTCAAATTGACATGTGGAGAAGCAGAGGCAACCGATATGAACGGTCAGGCAGTCGAAAAAGTTCAGCATCTGGAGCAAGCGTTTCAAACGTTTAACGCTCTCTCTGAACAACTTATCTCTTCATATCATCAACTGGAGCTGCAGGTAGAACAGCTTAATTCTGACCTGGATGTTGCTCGTGATCAGCGTGTGGCACAGTTCGATGAAACTCAACGTGTAGCTAATCGCATGCAACGCCTGCTAGAGGCACTGCCCGGTGGTGTGGTAGTGCTGGATGGTAAAGGCATTGTTTGCGAAACCAATCCTGCTGCAATCGAATTACTCGGTGAGCCGCTGAAAGGCTTGCCCTGGATCACTATTATCAAACGTGCCTTTGCACCACAGTTTGATGATGGTCATGAAGTCTCTTTAAGAGATGGCCGCAAAGTCAGCATCTCAACCAGTAGTCTGGGTGATGAGCCTGGTCAGATTCTATTAATCAAAGACATTAGTGATACTCGCGATCTGCAAGATAAATTAAGTCGTTATCAAAGACTCTCTGCGATGGGACAGATGGCAGCTTCACTCGCGCATCAAATCAGAACACCAACGGCATCCGCATTACTGTATGTGTCAAATCTTTGCCGCAATGATATCGATTCTGCCAGCGTACAAAAATATGGCGACAAAATTCGTGAGCAGTTGCGTCATATCGAAGCCATGATCAGCGACATGCTCGCCTACGCTCGTGGCGGCATTGATACCGAAAGCACACGCTTTGATGTCACCGACATTGCCAGTCGTTTAAGTCACGCAGCACACAGTATTGCTCAAGCCAAAGGGTGTGAGTTTAGTGTGACTAACGAAGCATTAAACGTGCATTTACAAGGTAGTAAGGATGCATTGCTCGGTGCACTGTTGAATTTAGTGACCAATGCATTCAACGCATGTGACTCGATGGATGGAAGAGTCAGCGTTAAATTCTCTCAATTCTGTGAAGATCGTTTGCGTATCACCGTGACAGATAACGGCGACGGTATTCCTGAGTCAATGAAACAAAACATTTTTGAACCATTTGTAACGTCTCGCCCACAAGGAACCGGGTTGGGTTTAGCCATTGTTAAATCTGTGATTGATAAGTTTGGTGGCGAGATAGTCGTCAATAGCCAGCTTAAACAGGGAACGGAGTTCAAAATCACACTTCCTGCTTATTCAGAGACGGGAGTCTCATCAGATGAGCAAGCAGACAACAAAATAGAAGAGGTATGGTTATGAGTTCTGCAGCCGTTCTTGTTGTTGAAGATGATAACTCATTGCGCGAAGCACTGTGCGACACGCTGGAAACCGCCGGTATTCCAGTAAAGGCCGTCGCTAATGGCAGTGCAGCATTGAAACTGATTGATACTGAAAGTGTGTCAATGGTGGTGAGCGATGTGCACATGAAACCCATGGATGGGTACCACCTTCTACAACAACTGAAAGACAAATGCCCAAGCTTGCCAGTGGTGTTAATGACGGCATACGGTAGCGTCGAGAAAGCAGTGCAAGCCATGCGTGATGGTGCCAGCGACTATCTGGTTAAACCGTTTGAAGCGGAAGTCTTAATCAATATGGTTAACCGCTATCTTGAGCAGGAAAAGCCCAGCTCTGACTTGATTGTTGCTGATAAGCGAATGATGGATGTTGTTGTGCTATCTGAAAAAGTAGCTGCCAGCGAAGTCACCGTGATGATCAACGGTGAAAGTGGTACCGGCAAAGAAGTGATGGCGCGCCACATTCATAACTGTTCATCACGCCGCGATGGCCCTTTCGTCGCCATCAACTGCGCAGCCATTCCTGAAAACATGCTGGAAGCCATGCTCTTCGGTTATGAAAAAGGTGCTTTCACCGGGGCCTATCAATCGTGTGCCGGTAAATTTGAACAGGCACAAAACGGTACGCTGTTGCTGGATGAAATTTCAGAAATGGATCTGGGCTTGCAGGCAAAACTGTTACGCGTGCTGCAAGAGAAAGAGGTAGAACGCTTAGGTGGTAAAAAACCGATTTCTCTGAACGTGCGCGTATTGGCCACAACCAACCGCAACATGAAAAAAGAGGTTGCAGAAGGGCGTTTTCGCGAAGACCTTTTTTATCGTCTGAATGTATTTCCATTGACCCTGCCACCACTGCGTGCAAGAAAGCGTGATGTGATCGCATTGTCTGAAATGTTTATTCAGAAGTATATGCAAACACCAGAGTTGCCAGAGCTGAGTGACAGTGCTCGTCGCAAACTTGAAAACCACTCTTGGCCGGGTAATGTACGAGAACTTGAGAACGTGATTCAACGCGCGCTGATTCTCTCTTCCAATGGCGTGATCAGCGAAGATGATCTCTGTTTCGAGACGGAAGAGTTGGAGTATTCAGATGACGACAGCATTCTGACTCTGCAACAAGATTCAGGTTTGAGCAGCGACCTTAAAGCGAAAGAGTACGACATTATTGTCAAAGCACTGGCCGAGTGTGGTGGCAGTAAGAAAGACGCTGCAAATATGTTATCGATCAGTCCACGCACGCTACGTTACAAAATGGCAAAAATGCGTGAAGAAGGCATTTCTATTCCAGGTGAGCATTAATCTGGCCGCGTTCGGATTGTCTGGCGGAGCAAAAGGAGAATAACGATGAGCGATATGAGTGTAGATCAGGTGTTAGCCCAAATGCGTGTTCTGGCGGCTCAGGCAAAAAACACTCCTAGCCTTAATGAAACGCAGCAGGTTCAAGGGGCGGATTTTTCTTCACTTTTAAGTAAGTCAGTTAATGCTGTGAATGATGCCCAACAACTTTCCGGAGATCTTAAACAGCGCTTTGAAATGGGCGATCAGAACGTCAGCATGGTTGATATCGCCGTTGCCTCTGAGAAAGCAAAAATAGCATTCACCGCCATGACTGAGGTGCGTAGCAAGCTAGTGGATGCCTATAAAGAAGTCATGAGTATGCCTATCTAGTTTTTCTGGGGCTTATGTGAGACGAGCGACTATTATTAAGCTGGGAGTACGTTTATGGCATTGGTAAAGGCTGGAGATATAGAAGCGCAAATGAATGGCTTTAATAATATGCCATTTGCGCGCCAGATTGGTTTGATGGTGGGATTGGCCGCCAGTATCGCTATTGCCGTTGCTATCGTGATGTGGTCTCAGCAGTCTACCTATCGAATGTTATATGGCAACCTTTCAGACCAAGAGGTATTGGAGATTTCAACCGCCTTAAGTCAGGCGGGAGTCAACTTCGAAGTGAACGAAGTGACTAATGCTGTGTTGGTGGACGCTTCCCAAGTGCATGAAGCACGTATGAAATTGGCCGGGCAGGGATTGCCCAAGGGAAGCGGTACGGGCTATGAGCTGCTGGATAAAGACCAAGGTTTTGGTACCAGCCAGTTTATAGAAACAGCGCGTTATCATCGTGCCGTTGAAGGCGAGCTTTCTAAAACAATCGCTTCACTCAATAACGTGCAATCAGCGCGTGTTCATTTGGCCATTCCTAAGCAGTCTGCATTTGTGCGTGACCGTAAAAAGGCCAGTGCCTCTGTTATGTTGAGTTTGTATCAAGGGCGCTCAATGAGTGCGGATCAGGCCGCATCTATTGCGCATATGGTGGCGTCCAGCATTCCTAATCTTGAAATGGAAAACGTAACGGTCGTCGACCAAAACGGCCGCTTACTAACTCGCCCCGACGAGACTGACGAGATGGGGCAAAGTCGCTCGCAGTTTGAATACCGTCGCAAGATGGAAGACTACTATATCAAACGTATCGAAGAGATTATCGAACCTATCGTTGGTATGGGTAAGGTACGTGCACAAGTGGTTGCTGAATTGGATTTCACCGTTACTGAACAAACGCAAGAGTCATTTAACCCTGATCTACCATCCGTTCGTAGTGAGCAAAGCGTAGAGGAAGAGATGCTGGGTGGTTCCGGTGTATCAGGTGTGCCCGGTACGTTGGCCAACCAACCTCCTCAAGCGGGTACAACCGTTGCGGATGCTACACGCGGTGGTACGGGATCATCTAAGAACAGTAGTCGCCGAGTGGTGCGTAATTATGAATTGGATCGCACCATTAGTCACACGCGCCATCAAACGGGTCAATTGCAACGTCTCTCTGTTGCTGTGGTGCTTGATGATAAAACAGTGCTCAATGAAGCGGGTGAAATCTCCACTCAAGCGTTAACACCAGAAGAGCTGGATAAGATTACTTCACTGGTTAAAGAAGCTGTTGGTTTTAATGTGGTTAGAGGTGACAGCGTCAATGTTATTAATGCAGCGTTCACACCTGCACCACCAGTTGAGCCAGCGCCTGAGCCAGGTTTGTTTGAGCAGCCTTGGATCTTTGATGTGGCTAAGCAAGGTTTGGGAATTATTCTGGCGTTGTTGCTAGTACTTATGGTTGTTAGACCAATTTTGAGAGCATTAATCGAAAAAGGTCGTGAAGTTAAACAGATCGAGGAGCTGGAAAGAAAGCTTGAAGAGGAACCATTGGCGCAATTGCCAAATCCGTTTGCTTCAAACCCGTCATATGATCAGCAGGTAGAGTTGGTGCGTAGTGTTGCTAAAGAAGAGCCTCAACGCATGGCACAGGTTGTAAGAGAGTGGGTGGCTGAAGATGGCAAGTGATGACGAAGGAAGAAGTCTAACCGCTAAATTAAGCGGCGCAGAGCGCGCCGCTATTTTGCTTATGAGCGTGGGTGAGGAGGATGCTGCCCAGGTATTAAGGTTGATGGGACCCAAAGAGGTACAACGGGTTGGTACCGCAATGGCACAAATGGCCAATGTGGACAAAAGCGTTGTTATGCAGGTAGTTGGTGAATTTGTTGAAAATGTGGAAGGGCGTGCCGCGCTAGGTGGGTCGGAAGACTATATTCGCAACCTGTTGAATAATGCATTGGGAGAGGATAAAGCCAATCAGGTGATTGACCGCATTCTCTTCGGTCATTCTTCCAAGGGCTTGGAATCACTTAAATGGATGGAACCTAAATCAATTGCAGAAATGGTGCGCCGTGAGCACCCGCAAATTATGGCGATTGTGTTGTCATATCTCGATAGCGATCACGCAGCAGAGGTGTTGTCTTTGTTGCCAGAGCGTACACGCTCAGACATTATCATGCGCATTGCAACATTAGATGGTATTCAGCCCGCAGCATTAAATGAGTTAGATGTGATTCT
>JBNKYV010000230.1:0-3917 GCA_050301075.1 Gammaproteobacteria bacterium | reverse complement strand
AGAAAGCGGATTCGGATTAGAGTTCTTGTTTAACTGGGATATTAATCCGAAGCATACATTGACCGCTGGCTCTCGTATCAGGGTAGTTAATGCCGGGCCGGGGGCGATAGAGCACGTTAATTTATACAATGGTAAGGAGCCCACCGACACTACAGCGCGAACAGTGAATCAATACTATAGAACGACAGACACTACCTTGGGTATCTATGGTGAGTATACGTATCGTCCTATCGATGATATTACTCTGGTGGGTGGTGCACGTGTTGATTACAACAACCCAAGGGAAAAGGTCAGCGTTGTGAGCCCAAGAGCGGCGTTTATGTATAAATTTACAGATAAGCTGACGGGTAAACTGATGTACAACACTGGTTATGTTCGCCCTTTAATCGGCAAGAGTTATGAAGTTGCGATTGATAAGAACAATAACGTAAAAGAGTCGGAGAAGATTCATGCGCATGATGCTGTGTTGACCTATAACAGTGGAACCACGCAGCTTTCCGCTGATCTTTACTACATGAAGATTAGGAATCGTAATAAATACAACGCTTTCATAAATTCGCATGTTGATTCTGGCGATATAGCCACTCAGGGGGTAGAGTTTGCGGCCAGAAAGAGCCTTCTTGATGGCAAAGTGATGCTCAATTTTAACTATGGTTATGCTACTGCTGAAACGAGAACCTATGATGGTGCAGGTAATTTAATCATCGAAACGTATTTCGAAGGTATTCCAAACCATGTTTACGCGGCAGGGGTTGACTATAAATTTTCCAACCGGGTCGCTTGGTATGCCGGTGTGAGCGGTTGGCGTGACCTGAAGATGAATGGTGTTGAGGCGACTGAGTGGGTGAGTTCTCCGGCGCATCCTGATTACAACGGCGAGCATTTGATTGATACCAACTTGAGATTTACTGATTTGCTAAATAAACATGTAGATTTGTCCGTTTATATATTGAATGTGGCGGATAGGAAAGCGCGTTTACAGGCGAATGATGATTGGCACGCATGGTGGGGTTACGCAAGGGAAAGGTCGATAGGTGTTAAGGCATCTCTCAACTTCTAGTGTGTCAACAGAGAACGTTTTGCCTGATAAAACCGAAAGGGGATTACTATCCACGGTGTAGTTTATTGGTGATTTCGCTGTCGAAGATGATGTTCTCTATTCAGACAAAGAGAAAAATGGCTCTCAGGTGTGTGGGAGCCTTTTTTCTTATTCTTGCCAATTTATTTGGGGGATTGTCGCTTGCTGCAGATGTTCCGCGGCATAAAGTAGTTACTATCTATATATATCGGCTTGCTGAGCACATTCAGTGGGCCAATGAATCTGGTATTGATCAATTTCGCATCCATCTGGTGGATGACAGCCCTCTGGTGGCCGAACAGCTTGCGAATATCGCTGAAACTAACTCATTGCACGGTAAGCCCTTTACCGTGTCTCGAAGTAATGATCTGGAGATTCCTCCTGATGTGCACGTCATTTATATTTCTGCAAAAAATGTAGATAGATATTCCAAAATATTTGAAAAGGTGCAAGGGCAGAACATTCTGTTGATCTCCGATAAGTTGAATGATCAACGCAAAACGATGATCAATCTCCTCGACGACCTTGATGGGACGCTCAAATTTGAGATTAACCGGGCAAATGTTCTAAATCAGGATTTAGGTATTAAGCCGGATATCATTTTGCTCGGCGGAACGGAGATTGATGTTGCCCAGCTATATCGTGAGTCTCAGTCCCTCTTGGATATTAAAGAGCAGGAGCTTACCAAACTGGAATCCCAGCGCGTGGCCTTGCTTGCGGAGCTCTCTAAAGCGCGTGAAGAGAGTTTGAAACTAGAGAAAAAGATCAGTGTGCAACATGAAAAGTTTGTCTCTCAGCAGGCGCTGATCGACGCTAAAGAGCTTGAAATTAATGGGGAGCACAAACGCCTGGAAGAGGCTATTAATGAAACACTGCATCAAAATGAATTGATTAAGGCTCAGAACTATAAGCTTTTTGATCAGCAACAGCAGGTGGCGCGGCTGGCTAGTGAACTCGAACAGCAAAAAAAGGCAATTGTGCTTCAAGAGCGCGAGATTGCTCGCCGGCAAACAGTGCTCGACGAACAAGAAGAGAAAATTCGTAACCAGGCCGAGCTACTTGAGTATCAAACGCAAATTATTCTGACTCAAAAGAGCTCTCTCTATGTAACTCTGGCTATCGTCGTGTTACTGATTATTTTGTCGGTGGTCATCCATCGCGGTTATCGAGACAAGAAACGAGTTAATGCTCAGTTAGAGGCGGCGGCAGTAGAGCTGGAGAAAACCAAAGAAATTGCTGAATTGGCGAACCAGGCCAAATCCACCTTTCTTGCCAACATGAGTCATGAGTTGCGGACACCTCTTAACTCAATTCTCGGTTTTTCTGAACTGTTGGTGGATGATCCCGATACGCCCGAAGAGCATCTGGGGGATTTGGAGCGCATTCATGGTAGTGGCAAGCATTTGCTCTCCATGATTAATGATGTTTTGGATTTATCTAAAATCGAAGCCGGTATGGTTGAACTGGAGCCGGAACCAGAGAATTTGCGCAAGTTGGTTAAAGAGGTCGACGCAATGATGCGCGGACGCGCGGAGCGAAAAGGCATCTCTTTTTCTTCTCAGATTTCGGATGATGTGCCCGAGTCGGTCTCTATTGATGGCGCCAAGTTTCGCCAGATATTAATAAACCTGATCGGTAATGCAATTAAATTCACCGGGGAAGGTTCTGTCAGTTTGCGTCTGTCTGCTGATGGTAATCATAATCAGAATCGTCTGTTTGTTGAGGTTCAGGATACCGGGCCCGGTATAGAGCCTCATGAGTTGGAGAATATTTTTAAACCGTTTGTTCAGGTGGGTAGTCGCGATGCCAAGCAAAAAGGTACAGGCCTTGGGCTGGCAATTAGTCAGCAGTATGTGCAGCTCATGGGGGGCGATGTTGCGGTAGAGAGCGCTCCCGGGCAGGGAACCGTTTTTAAATTTGATATTAAGCTGCATACTATTTCGGCTGAAACGGCTCCTAAGCTTAAAAAGGCGCATCGTATTGTTAGTCTGGCGGATGGTGAGCGCTTGAGACGTATTTTGGTAGCCGAAGACTCAGAAAATAATCGTCTGTTGCTGCGCCAGCTGCTGAAGAAAAAAGGTTTTGATGTGGTTGAGGCTGAAAATGGGATTCAAGCCATTGAGCGTGTTGAGGAGATGATGCCGGATTTGATCTGGATGGATATGCAAATGCCCGTTATGGATGGATACGAGGCAACGCGTAAAATCAGGCAGATGCCCGGTGGAGATAAAGTTAAAATTCTCGCCTTAACAGCCAATGCACTGAAAGAGCAACAACAAAAGATGCTGGATTCCGGGTGCGATGAAATTGTCTACAAACCTTATCAAATGGAAGATATTCTTCATGCCATGCAACGACATTTGGATATTGCATATCGCTATGCAGATGACCCAGTCGATCACGAAGAGCCGGTTTATAATCTAAAAAATATTGATCTTTCCCTGTTGCCGGAAGGTTTTGTTGAGTCAATTTTGGCAGCCGCACACTCTTTAGATCAGTCTCGTTTGGAAGCAATGATAAATACTATTGATCCTCAGCATCGGGATATAAAAGAGGGATTGTTGTTTTTGGTAAGAAACTTTCACTTTGATGAAATTATTGAATTGTGTGAATCAAGTATGCTGGTGAGCAGTGAACGCTAGAACTCAGGAAGAAGTTATGTCTAACAATCAGGATATGGATGACGGGTGTGGACGAATTCTATTGGTGGATGACAATCCAGACAACCTGCATTTCTTGAAAGCATTGCTGGAAGAGCATGGCTATAAGGCCTTTGGGGCCATCAACGGTAAGCTTGCTTTGGCAACCATTGATAAGGTTAAGCCCGACCTGGTTATGC
>JBNKYV010000229.1:0-4897 GCA_050301075.1 Gammaproteobacteria bacterium | reverse complement strand
ACCTGATGGAGATGATGAACAACAGGCTGAATTTGATACTCTAAAGCAGTATCAAGACCTTGCTGGTCAACAACACCTTCCAGGCAGAGTATCGGAAGATCGATTTCTGCATTACGCAGCTGCAACGCCTCTTCCAAGCGCGCAACCGCAAAGGCATCAACTTTAGCCTTCTGCAAAGCTTGCGCGACAGGTATAGCACCATGCCCGTAAGCATTCGCTTTAATAACAGCCATTATGCGGCAACCCGGTGCGGCTTCGCGCACACGTTGCACATTATGCTTAAGAGCTTTTACATCGACAGATGCAGTAACAATGCTATTAGTAGCCATCGTCACCATATGCAGTTGCGATGTGATTTTCGAAACGCGTGTATTTACCCAGGAACGTTAGACGCACAGTACCGATCGGACCGTTACGTTGTTTACGAATCAAAATCTCTGCGGTGCCTTTATCTGCGCTCTCTGGGTTATAAACCTCATCACGATAGATAAAGATGATTACGTCAGCATCCTGCTCGATTGCACCCGACTCACGGAGGTCAGACATAACTGGGCGCTTATCCGGGCGCTGCTCCAAACTACGGTTAAGCTGTGACAGTGCAATCACAGGTACATTAAGCTCTTTGGCCAATCCTTTTAATGAACGTGAAATTTCGGAAATTTCAGCGGTACGGTTTTCGGCAAAACCAGGAACTTGCATCAGCTGTAAGTAATCGATAACGACCAAACCTAATTGGCCATGTTCACGCGCCAGTCGACGGCAACGGGCACGAAGTTCATTTGGAGAGAGACCGCCTTGATCATCTATAAAAAGTGGTTTCTCTTGCAGCATACTGATCGCAGACGTCAGACGCGGCCAATCGTCGTCATCCAGCTTACCGCTACGCACTTTGGTTTGGTCGATACGACCAAGTGAAGAGATCATACGCATGGCTAGTGAATCAGCTGGCATCTCCATACTGAATACGGCAACAGGTTTTCCACATGTCATTGCCGCGTGTTCAGCCATATTCATAGAGAAGGTAGTCTTACCCATCGAAGGACGACCGGCAACAATGATCAAATCCCCAGGCTGCAAGCCTGAAGTCATGTCATCAAGGTCGTTATAACCCGTTGGAAGCCCGGTAATAGCTCCATCACTATTAAATAGCTGGTCAATACGATCTACAACATCAACCAACACATCTTTAATTGCCTCAAAGCCACCTTTAGCATCCGCGCCTTTTTCAGCAATTTCGAACACTTTGCGCTCGGCATCATCAAGCAGCTCTTTACTATCTCTGCCTTCGGTATTAAAGGCGCTGTCGCTGATTTCTGTACCTACGCGGATTAGAGATCTTAAAACAGAGCGCTCGCGAACAATGTTGGCATAGGCCTTGATATTAGCCGCACTCGGTGTGTTGTTGGCCAACATGCCAATATAAGATAAGCCACCGGCGTTATCTAACTCATTGCAGTTATCCAACCACTCAGAGAGCGTCACCACGTCGAACGGCGTGCTCGCTTCAGACAATGCCTTGATAGCGCGAAAAATCAGACGATGATCGCGACGATAAAAATCGTCTTCCGCCACGATATCAACAACCTGATCCCAAGTGCCGTTTTCAAGCATCAAGCCCCCTAATAGGGACTGCTCAGCCTCCACTGAATGAGGTGGTACTTTGAAGCTTTCGAGCACTTCGTCTTGAATATTTGTCATTGTCGATACGTCTGCCATAGGTGAATATCTTAAGCGTGGCTAATAATGATGTCTATTCTAGAATTTGCTTTCATCTCGCGACAATGCGAGCTTGAGAATCAAAAAGGGCCAGACAGATAACTGCCCGGCCCTTTTAAAACGCAGATAGCTAAAATTACTCAGCTACAACGTTTACTGTAACAGTAGTTGTTACGTCAGCGTGAAGCTGAAGGTCAATTGAGTTTTCGCCAACATTGCGAATAACGCCTTCAGGCATACGTACTTCCAACTTCTCTACAGTCACACCAGTAGAAGAAGTCAGTGCTGATGCGATATCAGCAGTACCGATAGAACCGAACAAACGGCCTTCGTCACCCGCTTTACAAGCGATTTGAACAGTTGCACCGCTCAGTTTCTCTGCACGGGCTTCAGCTGCTGACAATGCTTCAGCTGCTGCTTTCTCTAATTCCTGACGACGCGCCTCAAATTGAGCCTTGTTGTCCGGCGTAGCCATAACTGCTTTGCCGTTAGGAATCAGGTAATTGCGACCGTAGCCAGGACGTACTTTAACAGTGTCGCCCAATGCACCAAGGTTTGCTACCTTATCCAACAAGATTACTTCCATCTCACACCTCTAAATAGTTTATGTGTTTACCAAAGCTACTCATCATCTTGGCTGTTAGAGCTTTGCGAACGCTGAGTAGCCAAACGCGCCCGAAAATCCAGCCAACTATCAGCCAGCGCTACACCGGCCAAAACCAACATCACATGCGGTGGCATTAAAAACATAAGCACATAAAGTGCAATCAACCAACCGACATGCTTATTAGAGCTTGCAACGCTGGAGTGAACCAATGCCAATCCAACAATGCTATAAACCACAACAGCAACGATCACCAAATCTCCGGCGAAGGCGCTAATCCCCCCCAAACCGAGAAAACTAACGGCTACCGTTGCAACAACAATCATTGCAGCCACCCGACTAATACGCAGCCCGTAAAACTCTTGGCGGAAACCGCCCGGGTTATACAAAACAGACTGCCACCAGCGACCGATCATCAGTCCGGCAAGCAAGCTTAGCGCGACTGCCGCAGCCACCATGCCTGTTAACCAGCCAGCAACATCCGTGATCTGGTCTCGAAACATATCCAGCTCAACATTGCCCTGACCTTGTGCTGCAATCGTATCAAGCACATTTGTTAGTAAGCCCTGCCACATCTGCACAGGATCACCCGATACTAGATACACAACCAACACACCAAACGCACTAAAAGCAACAGCGGCATCCAGCGTGATTGACCATGAGGCTGTCTGCCTCAAAACCAGCGCCATTACGTAGACCGGCAACCAGATGAACAGCGCAAAGACGATACCGAGAACCATGGCACCGGCAACAGCTTGCAGAAAAACACCCGAAAGCACCGCAGCGCCAGCCAATACCAGCATGCCTTGTTTCGCTCCCTGCCGAAGCGTTACTAAAGCTATCGCAGCCGCACTGAATACACTCAACATCCCAAGAACAGGGACCAGAGAAAGCAATGCAAAAGCCGTTGCAACCAGTATGGCTGACAAAGGCCCTTTCATGACATAACCCGCTAGCGCGCGCATTAACTGACTTTCACTCTTTGAGTTAACCAGGACATTTCTGAAAAAACACTTAGGCGCATTGGGAGACTAAATACTTTTTAGGAAAAAGCCTGTTGCAAACAGACAAATAAAAAACGGGCACCCTCTACACAGAGAGTGCCCGCTCTTCAGCTTTACTTATGAGCGTCGCTGTATGGCAGCAGAGCCAGGTAGCGAGCACGCTTGATAGCTGTAGCCAATTGACGCTGATACTTAGCTTTAGTACCAGTGATACGGCTTGGAACAATCTTGCCAGTTTCAGTGATGTAAGACTTCAGAGTGTTCAGATCTTTGTAATCGATCTGCTTAACACCTTCAGCAGTGAAACGGCAAAACTTACGACGACGAAAATAACGAGCCATGGTTGGTCTCCTATATATCCTATTAATAATCTAAAAATCTATGCATTAGCCTGAATGCTTTGGGCATGGAGAATTATTCTGTTTTCTCCCTGGCGGTTGTCTGAGCGGGCTATAAAACCAACTACCTTTACCGCTATGCCTTCATTTAAACATTCTGTCTGTTTGCTTAACTCTCGTCCGGCTGCTACTACCACTACCCTGCAAAATGCTTCTCTTTGCATGCCCGCCTCTACTTGGCGGGAGCGGTGTTCCAACGTAAAACGCGTGATTGGAATACCTGCTGGCGAGTGCCTTGTTTCTGGTGATTTGCAGACTGTGCCTGCTAGCTCCAGACGATTGTCCAACTACAGATTAAGCCTCAGCTTCTTCGCTTACTTCAGCAGCTGGAGCGCGCTCACGCTCTTCTTCTTTGCTCTTGGCCAGAAGAGACTGCTCAGTGATTGCTTCGTCACAACGGATAACCATGTTACGGATAACAGCATCGTTGAAACGGAAAGCGCTAGTCAGCTCATCGATGTTCGCTTGCTCACACTCAACGTTCATCAGAACGTAATGAGCTTTGTGTGCTTTATTAATAGGGTAAGCCAGTTGACGACGGCCCCAGTCTTCCAGACGGTGGATTTGACCGTCGTTAGCTTCAACGATCGCTTTGTAACGCTCGATCATTGCTGGAACCTGTTCGCTTTGATCTGGGTGAACCAGGAATACTACTTCGTAATGTCTCATTTAATCTGCTCCTTACGGATTAAACAGCCTTCCGCCCCATGCGGTAAGGCAAGGAGTATCACTCGCCGAACGTGCAAAAACGCACCCGTACGAGTGAAGCGCGCAATTCTACTGTACTCAGGAGGGATATGCAATTGAATCAATAGCAATTTTGGCTAATTTAGCCTCTTCGCTGGCGCAGCGCCTCAAACAGGCAGATTCCGGTGGCCACAGAAACGTTCAAACTCTCCACTGTACCCACCATTGGGATGCGAAACAGCGCGTCGCAATGCTCGCGGGTAAGACGGCGCAGTCCGCTGCCTTCAGCCCCCATCACAATTGCTAAAGAACCTTTTAAATCAATATCATAGATGTCAGAATCCGTTTCGCCAGCAGCGCCCATCAACCACACCCCAGCCTGCTGAAGATCCCGCAAAGTACGCGCCAAATTGGTCACCTGAAAAAAGGGCACCGTCTCCGCTGCACCACAAGCCACTTTACGCGCGATCGGGGTCAATCCAGCTGCT
>JBNKYV010000228.1:0-15876 GCA_050301075.1 Gammaproteobacteria bacterium | reverse complement strand
GACAGCTTCCAGGTCGATGGCCTGGCCGCCACACATGCCGCGTGAACCGCTGGCTTGGGCCAGTGTCTCTACCCTACGCAGGCGGCGTTCTGCCGATGCTGCGATATTTGGATCATGAGCAAGGATTTGAAATGCCAGTGTTTGAATGGCATCACCTGCCAGAATCGCCATCGCTTCGCCAAAAGCCTTATGGCAGGTGGGTTTGCCGCGACGCAGGTCATCGTCGTCCATAGCGGGCAGATCATCATGAATCAAAGAGTAGGCGTGAATCAGCTCTACCGCGGAGGCCGGGCCATCCAGCGATTCCAGTTCAACGCCCAGCGCACGTCCTGTGGCATAGACCAAAAATGGACGCACACGTTTGCCGCCGTCCAGCACCGAATAGCGCATGGCTTCGTGCAGTGTTTGTGGGGCTACGTTAGCGGCTGGCAGCCAGTGGTCCAGCGCTTTTTCTGTTCTGTCTTGGTAATCGGTCAGGAGTGCTTTTAAATCTGATGCGTTATTTGTCATTGTCGAATTCTTCGGGTTCGCCGTTTTTCTCAAGAAGGATTTGTACTTTTTGTTCGGCTTCTTTAAGGGCGTCTTGGCAGCTGCGCGTCAGCGTGACGCCACGTTCAAACAGTTTGAGCGACTCGTCCAGGCTGATATCACCCTGTTCCATGGTTTCTACCACTGTTTCCAGTTCGCTCAGCGCGGTTTCGAAGTCAGGTTTTTTGGTGCTTTTTCTTGCCATGATGGGGTGAGGTATCCCGCGAGTCGTCATTTAAAGAGGCTAAATGATACCCCAATGTTGTCCCTATGCGTGATGCTAAATTTAAACCTGTTCTACATGGAGGCATTTACAATCACATGGATAACCGTGTTACATTTGCCCGATTCATTATTCACATGTAGCTGAAAAAATAAGAATTTATTTATGAGCAGTAATTACGATGCTTCTTCCATTGAGGTCCTGAGCGGCCTTGATCCGGTGCGTAAGCGCCCGGGCATGTACACAGAGACAACGCGCCCTAATCATCTCGCACAAGAGGTGATCGATAACAGCGTCGACGAGGCGATGGCGGGGCACGCCCAAAAGATTGAGATCACACTATTTAAAGACGGCTCGCTCGAAGTGGCGGATGACGGCCGTGGTATGCCGGTGGATATTCACCCTGAGGAGGGTGTGCCGGGCGTTGAGGTCATCCTCACCAAATTGCACGCCGGGGGCAAATTCTCTAATAAGAACTACGAGTTCTCCGGTGGCCTGCACGGTGTAGGTGTTTCTGTGGTGAACGCGCTTTCCAAACGTTTGGATGTTTGGGTGAAGCGTGGTGGACAGGAATATCACATCGCATTTGAGAATGGCCTTAAGGTTTCTGACCTTGAAGTGGTGAATAAGGTTGGTAAGGCCAATACCGGTACGCGCGTGCGTTTCTGGTCTGATCCGCAGTTTTTTGATTCCAATAAATTCTCTCTGTCGCGCCTTAAGCATGTGCTGCGTGCTAAGGCTGTTTTGTGTCCTGGCCTGCATGTCATTTTTAAAGACGAAGCGGCGGGGGAAACGGAAGAGTGGTATTACGAAGATGGCCTGCGAGACTATCTCGGCGGTGCGTTACAAGGTTTTACCCTGCTACCGGAAGAGTTGTTTATCGGTAGTGTTCGCGGCGACCGCGAGGCGGTTGATTGGGCGGTTGTGTGGCTATCTGAGGGTGGCGAACTAGTTACTGAAAGTTACGTGAACTTGATCCCGACTGCACAGGGCGGCACCCATGTAAATGGACTGCGTACTGGTTTGACTGATGCCATCCGTGAATTTTGTGAATTCCGCAATTTGCTACCACGTGGTGTGAAACTGGCGCCGGATGATGTGTGGGATAAGTGTGCCTACGTATTGTCAGTGAAAATGGGTGATCCACAATTCAGTGGGCAGACCAAAGAGCGTTTGTCATCCCGCGAGTGTGCGCCATTTGTTTCCGGTGTTGTGAAGGACGCCTTCAGTCTTTGGTTGAACCAACACACGGATGTCGGTGAACAATTGGCGATGATGGCCATCAGCAATGCTCAATCGCGTATGCGTGCGGGTAAAAAAGTGGTGCGTAAGAAAGTCACCTCTGGCCCTGCATTGCCCGGCAAGTTAGCAGACTGTTCTTCACAAGACACAGCGCGTACAGAGTTGTTTCTGGTGGAAGGGGACTCGGCTGGTGGTTCTGCCAAACAGGCGCGTGACCGCGAGTATCAAGCGATCATGCCTTTGCGTGGGAAAATTCTGAATACTTGGGAAGTAGACCCTACTCAAGTATTGGGTTCGCAAGAGGTTCATGATATTTCTGTGGCCATCGGCGTAGAGCCGGGCTCAGATGATTTGAAAGGTCTGCGTTACGGCAAGATC
The DNA here is from genome assembly GCA_050301075.1 of Gammaproteobacteria bacterium. Classification (GTDB taxonomy): domain Bacteria; phylum Pseudomonadota; class Gammaproteobacteria; order Tenderiales; family Tenderiaceae; genus JBNKYV01. The sequence continues at coordinate 13,505 of JBNKYV010000228.1, read as the reverse complement.
TGCATCCTCGCGGATGCAGACTCTGATGGCGCGCATATCGCAACGCTGTTATGTGCATTGTTCCTGCGTCATTTCCGTCCACTGGTCGATGCTGGGCACGTTCATGTAGCGATGCCTCCGCTGTATCGTATCGACGTAGGCAAGCAGGTCTTTTATGCGTTGGACGATGCAGAGCGCCAAGGCGTGTTGGATCGTATTGCCGCAGATAAGATTAAAGGCAAGGTCAACGTACAGCGCTTTAAGGGATTGGGTGAGATGAACCCACTGCAATTGCGCGAAACAACCATTGATCCTGATACACGTCGCCTAGTGCAACTGACCCTGGATGGGGGTGATGATACTTACCAAGTAATGGATATGTTGCTGGCTAAGAAACGCGCCTCGGATAGAAAGGTTTGGTTAGAGACTAAGGGTGATTTGGCTGAGGTTGGTTAGTTTTTTTTGTAAATTCGGGCATAGGTTTGAACAATTCGAGAAAAGATTGAACAAGTGCCCAGGGGAATTAATCCTCCAGTTAACAGGCACGGCGTTGTGGGATTGAGCCCTTAACGCTGTTCTGGGAACAATCCGGGCATCCATCTAGATGCCAGTTTGGCAGGGAACGCCAGTCTTAATGGTGCGCGTGTACTGGCTGAAACAAGCACATCTTGATCAACTAACCCTGATACTATCCGGCGGGCCTGACGTTCGCCCACATTGACGATGCCGGGTACTTCGCTGCGAGGGAGTTCGCCCCGGTAGAGAATCGCTTCGAGTATCTTTTCAGACTTGGGCTGGATGTCGCTCATCCTGATCTCTTCTTCTGCCCACATTAGAATTCGCGTGCGTAACCTTTCTGGCTGTACCAGCTCTTCCATAAACTTCACTTGATCTATGCAGGTCGTGAGGAAGAATTCGGTAAACGTGGCAAGCGCTTCTTCGCTGAGATTGCCGCGCCCATCTAGGTCGTTGCGCCGTGACAGATCGCAATTGGCTAGGTGTTGTTTATAGGTGTCGACGTTTCTCGCCAGCCCTCTGGCGATAGACCAGATGCCGCCGGTATCGAGGGTATCTAGCAGCATGGCATAGGAGACCAGTCTGGCCACACGGCCATTGCCATCCAGGAAGGGGTGTATCCATGCCAGGCGATGGTGGGCAGCAGCAGTGGCGATTATGGATTCGGATTTACCAAGCCTGCCGTAGCTGTTTTCGTACTTGGTCAGAAAGCGGTCAAGCGCACCAGGGCTTGGGGGAATATGGCGGCCCACTTTGACATCATTTTTTCTGAGTTCCCCAGGGATGACTTTTAATCGTTCGCCGGTCTCGGGGTTTGCCATCCAGAGCAGCTCTTCGGGCAACAATTCGCAAAAGTGACGATGGATCTCAAGGATGCCTTCTTTGCTGGTGGCTCGCTCTTTCAAGCCACCTTCATCAATCCATTTTTGAACGGTGATATGGGCCTTGGCTTCTAACTGAAGGTTTCTTTTCTTGGCATCTGCGCTGTAGTCGTTTTTCAGTGCGCGTTCGATATCAAAGGGGTGGGTGTCATGGCCTTCGATCAGATTGCTGTAGTAGCAGTTCATTGACCTGACTAGGTCAGAAAGAGCGACAAGGATGCCTTCCGGCAGGCTGCGCCGAAACCCGGCGGAATGAGCCGTGAGTTCTACAGCCAGATCTGATAGTTTGGTGCGATGCTTCGATGTGCTGGAAATCAGCAGGGGCTCCATCATCGAAACGGCTTCCCCTCTATCTTCTGTACTTTCTATGTCTGGTTTCATGTCCGCTTATAAGTCCGGTTTGGATTTAAATACTATTAGATGTATATCATATGGTTACCTGTTAGTTTAGACCAAAAGATGACGCGATTCATGTCCGGTTTGGGGGCGTAGCTTTTATTGTTATTTTTGACCGCTTTGTCTATTGAACCGTCTTTTTGAAGAGGCCACCGAGAGACCGCTTTGGCGGAAAGAGGTTAAACTATACCTTCATAAGTCGGCCAAGCTATGGCGCTGTGCACACTTTTTGTAATGGTTTAGAAATTTGTTCAATTATATGTCGAATTGTTTGTTCAAACTTATCTCGAATGACGCCTAAGAATGCGGGCTCTAGAGGATGTCTGTTCAAACTTATGCGAGAACTTACATTTTTTTGCTTTAACTACGTTGAGAGATTAAGAGGAGCCACACGGTTTAGTGTGGCCCTTTTTTATGCTGGCTTAATCTGCAAATGCTTCTTTTAAAAAGGTCTGCATCTCTTGCCAGGATTCTTTATCCGCTTGTGGGTTGTAACGTAGTGGCAGATTAAACTGTTGGCCAAACTTGTCTGCGGCTGGGTTGGTGAACGAATGGCTGGCACCGCTGTAAATATGTAAGCGGTAATCTGCGCCTGCGTTGTTCATCTCATCAATGAAGCCAGTGATCTGTTCCGGTTTAACGAACGGATCAGCACCACCATGGGCGACCATGATTTTCGCTTTTACGTTTCCTGGTTGCGCTGGATTAGCCGTGCCGAGGCTACCATGAAAACTAGCCACTGCATCTAGATCCAAACCTTCTCGCGCCATTTGTAAAACCACGGCGCCGCCAAAACAGTAACCGATGGCGGCAATGTCATCGGCTTGGGTGAGTTTGTGATTTTTTAGTACGGTTTGTGCGGCTTTAAAACGTTGTTTGCCCAATTCGATATTACTGGAAATTTCGGATGAGAATTTCTGTGCGTCTTGTGGATGGGCTGCCTGTTTGCCATCACCATACATATCCACTGCTAATGCTACGTAGCCGAGCTTGGCGAGTTTCTTGGCGCGCTCGCGGGCGTATTCATTGTGCCCCCACCATTCGTGTACGACGAGTACACCTGGGCGTTTGCCTTTGATTGAATCGTCATAGGCGAGAAAACCTTTGAGTGTTGTTTCGCCGGCTTGATAGGTGATGTCTTGTTCATGTAACGCGGCTTTGGCAGCGGTTGAGCAGCACATGAGTAGGCAGAAAAGTTTGAAGAGGCGCATTCCGGTTGCTCCTGATTGAGGGGATATGGTTTTAACAATAGCCAATAAACGAGGGAACTCAATAGTAGGGTGAGGCTAAATTGTGTTGTGAATCGAGAGAGAGAAAGCCCGGCTCACGCGATGGCCGGGCTAATGCTTGAAACGTTAGAAAATTAGTCGTTAGCGATTTTGTAGCCAAAGCCGCGTACGGTCTGGATCATTGGCTCTGGGAACTCTTCATCCACTTTGCGACGCAGACCTCGAATGCAGACCTCAACGACGTTTGTCAGTGGGTCAGTGTTATAACCCCAAACGTTTTCGAGGATCTTGGTGCGGCTGACTACTTTGCCTGCATTGGTCATCAAGTAAGCAAGTAGCGCAAATTCCTTAGGTGTTAACGAAATGTTTTGCTCGCCGCGAAAGACCTCTTTAGTTTCGAAGTTGAGGCGCAGGTCTGACAGTTGCAGTTCTGTCTGCTTCTCTTCAAAGCTTTGATTGCGGCGCAGTAGTGATTCGATACGCGCTAGCAGTTCTTCAAATGCAAAAGGTTTGGTCAGGTAGTCATCTGCACCTGCACGCAGGCCTTTAACGCGTTCATCTACTGCATCCATTGCTGTCAGCATGAGAACGGGGGTGTGGATCTGTTCTGTGCGTAGGCGTTGGCAGATTTCAGAGCCTTCGATATCTGGCAGCATGCGGTCGAGAATGATGAGGGCAAGGCTGGAAGATTTTGCTTGCTCCAATGCATCTTTACCTGTTTCTGCTACATCTACGTTATAGCCTTCGGCTTCTAAGCCACGCTTAACAAATTCGATGATGCGCTTGTCGTCTTCAACTAAGAGAATTTTCATAATTGTCTACTCGTTGGTTAAGGGAAGGGAGACGATGGCCGTCGTCCCCTCATCTTTTTTACTCACTAGTTTAATAGAACCGTTGTGCGTCTCTGCGATCGCTTTAGCTAAAGGTAATCCCAGGCCTGTGCCGTGTTCGGATTTGTCCTGCGCGCTCTTGGTGCGATAAAAACGCTCGAATACTCTTTCCAGGTCTTCCTCTGGAATACCAATGCCGTTGTCTGTAATGGATATGATGGCATTTTGCCCACCTTGTTCCAGTTTAAGTTCGACAGTGCCGTGCTGTTTGGAGTAGTGGCAGGCGTTGTCGATCAGTATGTGTAGTAGTTGGCGTAGTCTGATTCGGTCACCAATGACATAGAGTTCTGCGTCTGCAACGTAAAGGCTGATCGAAAGGCGTTTTTCCTGTGCCAGTGATTGGGCATCGTGATGGCACTGTTGCACCAGTTCGTTTAGTTCGACTTCGTCTGGTTCATACTGCATTTCAACTGCACCAGCGCGGGCAAGGTAAAGCAGGTCTTCGACTAGCTTGCCCATTTGACCGGTGAGTTCTGTGATGCGCTTGAGTGCGCCGGTGTACTCACTAACTGGTTTTTCCCGGCCACGCAGTGTGACCTCTGCCTCACCGCGTATGATGGTGAGTGGGGTACGTAGCTCGTGACTGATGTCAGCAAAAAACTGACGACGGGATTTGTCGATTGCTTTCAGGCGCCGGTAGGCATCATGGAGTTCTTTGGTGCGCTCTTTTACCTGAATCTCCAGATTGGCGCGTGAGTCCATGAGCTCGGTGTGCTGCTTATACAGGGCGTCTGCCATGTTGTTGAACTGTTTGGCCAGTTTGCCGAATTCGTCTTGGCTGATGACTTCTACGCGATGGGTGAGTTCGCCTGCGGCATATTTTTCCGTGCCTTCAATCAATCCATTTATTGGTCGTGTGAGCCGCAGGTAGAGTAGTAGACCAATTGATATGGCCGCCACGATTGCAAGAATGGAGACAATAATGGCAATGCTGCGTTGCTGGGCGATAGTGGCGCTCTCTTGCATGGAGGCGGCATGGGCCTGATCCATTTCTGACTGCACGGCGATATCGATCACAGGCCAAAATTTATCGGTAATGATTTCGAAGAAGACCTCTTCCATCAGCAGGTAGGCTTCTTGCGATTTGCCGGATTGTTTTAGCTGATGAGCTTTTATAGAGAGCCTGAGCCCCTCTTCTAAAAAGCCCTCAAGCTCTTCAAGTCGTGAGTTTTCCAGCTGCTTAATGCGCGCGCTTTCCCCTTCGTGGCCAGCAGTGGAGATTAGGAAATTAATTTCGGCCTGAATAACCTGTTTTAAGTTATCCAGCGCGACTTGTACCCGCCGGTAGCTGTGGTCATTGCTAAGGGAGTATTTGGCGGGGGACAGGGCGATGATGCTGAGGTGTTCGTGGAAAAAACGGTCTGTCTCCACCGAAAGTTGCTGGTAGGCATCCAGCACCTCGTGGGAGTATTCACTGCGTTTGAAAAAATAGTCGCTCTTCTGGGTGCCCCACAGCAAAGTTGCCCCCAGCGCCAGAACAAATATGAGCATAGCGGCGATAGAGATCGCCATTTTTACACGGTACATGAGCATTGATGATACCGGAATGTTTTCAATGGGATGATGAAGATAACATTAGAAAAGCCGTGTTTTAAGCCTAATCGGTGATATATAGTTACAGCTTGGAATTGAGGGCGCCGCGTGTCTGCGTATAATGCGGGCCTGTTTGCAGAATTTATGGATAGCAGGAAGAAAGTAGCACATGAGTGATATTGAACTACGCCAGGATGATGGCGTTGAGCGTATGCCCCTCAAGAGCTTTACCGAGAAGGCTTACCTCGATTATTCCATGTATGTCATCTTGGACCGTGCCTTGCCGAATATCGGCGACGGGATGAAGCCGGTACAGCGCCGTATCGTTTACGCCATGTCTGAGCTGGGCTTGAACGCGGCGGCCAAATATAAGAAATCAGCGCGTACCGTCGGGGATGTGCTGGGTAAATTTCATCCGCATGGTGATTCCGCCTGTTACGAGGCGATGGTGCTGATGGCGCAGCCATTCTCCACACGTTATCCACTGATCGATGGCCAGGGTAACTGGGGTTCTCCGGATGATCCCAAGTCATTCGCCGCTATGCGTTATACCGAAGCGCGTATGACGCGCTATTCCGAATTGCTGCTCGCTGAAGTCGGTAAGGGTACTGTGGATTGGGTGCCGAACTTTGATGGCACGATGGAAGAGCCTTCTGTACTGCCAGCCCGCGTGCCTAACGTACTGCTGAATGGTACGACCGGTATTGCTGTGGGTATGGCAACTGATATTCCCCCACACAATCTACGTGAAGTGGTGACCGCCTGTATCCGCTTGTTGGATGAGCCTAAGGCGACGCTAGCCGACTTGTGTGAACATGTAAAAGGGCCGGATTTTCCGACCGATGCGGAGATCATTACGCCTAAAGCTGAAATTCATAAGATGTATGAAACCGGCAACGGCAGCATCCGTATGCGTGCAGTTTACGAGCGCGAGAATGGTGACATTATCGTGACCGCATTGCCGCATCAGGTTTCTGGTGCCAAGGTGTTGGAGCAGATCGCCGCGCAGATGACATCCAAAAAGCTGCCAATGGTGGAAGATCTGCGTGATGAATCAGATCACGAAAACCCAACCCGCCTAGTGATTACGCCGCGCTCTAATCGCGTGGACGTTGATGGTTTGATGTTACACCTGTTTGCGACAACTGATCTGGAGCGTACCTATCGCGCCAATTTCAATGTGATCGGCATTGATGGCAAGCCGCAGGTGAAAGATCTGCGCACCATGCTTTCAGAGTGGCTGGTGTTCCGTACCAACACGGTAACCAAGCGTCTTGAATATCGCCTCGACAAAGTTAATAAGCGCCTGCATCTGTTGGAAGGTTTACTGATTGCATTCCTCAATATCGATGAAGTGATTCACATCATCCGCACTGAAGATGAGCCGAAGAAAGAGCTGATGAAGCGTTTTGGTTTGTCTGATGTGCAGGCCGATTACGTGCTTGATACCAAATTGCGCCAATTGGCCCGCCTTGAAGAGATGAAAATTAAGGCCGAGCAGGATGAATTGAGCAAAGAGCGTGACGAGATCGAAAAGATCCTTGGCTCAAAAGCGCGCATGAAAACACTGATCAAAAAAGAGTTGATGGCAGATGCCGAAGAGTATGGCGATGATCGTCGTTCTCCACTGGTTGAGCGTGATGCAGCAGAGGCCATGGATGAAACTGCACTGACGCCTTCAGAACCGGTGACCATCATTCTGTCAGAAAAAGGTTGGGTGCGTTCTGCCAAAGGGCATGATATCGATCCAACCAGTATTGCTTATAAGTCAGGTGATAGTTTCCGCTCTGCTGCTCATGGTAAGAGCAATCAGCTGGCTATCTTTATTGATAGCAGTGGTCGTTGTTACGCTGTGCCCGCGCATACGTTGCCGTCTGCCCGTGGTCATGGTGAGCCGTTAACCGGCAGGCTTAAACCTCCTGCGGGTGCCGAGTTTATCGCTGTGATGATGGGGGCGGAGAGTGATCGTTACCTGATGGCAACGGACGCAGGTTATGGTTTTGTCGCTAAGCTGGGTGATTTGATCACCAAGAACAAGAACGGTAAGGCTATCTTAAGCGTGCCTAAGGGCGCGCGCGTACTACCGCCAGAGAAAATTGATGATCTCGCGACTGATAAGCTGACAGCAGTGACCACAGAAGGACGCATGCTGGTCTTCCCAATCTCTGAGCTGCCGGAGCTAAGTAAAGGCAAAGGCAACAAGATCATCTCTATTCCATCTGCACGTGTGCAGAGTCGTGAAGAGTATGTGATATCACTCAACAGCGTACCGCAGGATAAGAAACTTTATCTCTATTGTGGTGCTCGCCATATCTCGTTGAAACATTCAGACCTGGAACATTACAGCGGTGAACGCGGCCGTCGTGGTAACAAACTGCCACGGGGTTTTCAGCGTGTGGATCGCTCCGAGGTTGGAGATAAATAAGTGATACAGCTCACTTACCGGATTAGACAAAGGTGCTAATCCGGTATTGTGGGTGTCTCGCTAATTCGATGTTTCAGAGCACTCAATGAATAGCTTTGTTGGGCAACGTTCACAACGATTTTTATCTAGCTGTTTATATATTTCTGTAATGGCTTCTGATTTAGTGGCATAAATATTCTCTTGCCCAAACTCTTCCATATATCCGCCCTGTTTTAACACTTTAAACACGCCCGTTTTTACTTTGCACAGGTAAAGTCCGCCGCCTATTGCACGTCTACGTTTGGCTTCGCGTACTAACAATTCAGCACCACTGACATCGATAAAGTTAACGCCGCTGCAGATAATGAGTACGCGTGCTTGTTCGGGCTGCTCTTGTTCGATGTTGCGCAGTGATTCTTCAATATCACTAGCGGAGCCAAAAAAGATGGAGCCATCGATACGCAAAATTTTCAGTTGTGGGCATTCGCGCGCGGCGGGGCCGGTAATGAAGTGTCGCCTGGGATCATCTTTATCGGGAAAGCGGGCTACGATGCTGGGGTGTGAGATACGGATCAGGTGTAGTAGGAACGAGAGCAGAATACCGATGTAGATGGCAAAGGTGAGCTCTACAAACAGTGTTGCCATAAAGGTGGTGACGAGCACGGCTGTGTCGGTCCGATTGGCCTGTACGATGGCTTTGATGGCCTTAAAGTCCAGCAGATTCCAGGCAACGATCAATAGCACGCCAGCCATGGCGGAGATGGGCAGGTAGGCGGCCAGTGGCGCTATGGAGATTAATATCATCGCAATGCCAAGGGCGCTGAACACTGCGGCCAACGGAGTCTTTGCACCAGCGTCATAGTTAAGGCCGGAGCGGGTAAAGGAGCCAGATGAGGTGTAGCTTGAGAAGAAGCTACCGATGAGATTGGAGAGTCCCTGGCCAATAAATTCGCGGTTTGCATCGTATGGTTGGTGGCTGCGATTGGCAATGCTGCGGGCGATGGAGACGGCTTCTACCAGTCCCAGTACGGCGATGGCCAGTGCGCCGGCGCTGATCTGTTGCCACGTTTCTAGAGAGAAATCAGGCGATGAGAGTGGCGGGAGTATGGCCGGTAGCTCGCCCACCAGCTTTATACTGTGTTGCTCTGCGCCTAAGGCAAGTGTGCTGATACTGGCGATGAGCATGGCGATCAGCAGGTTGGGCCAGCGTGGCAACAGTAATTTGATTGTCAGCGCTGAGATGAGGGTGATACTGGCAATGCTGATAGTGTAGAGGTTCCACTCCGGAAGTGTTTCGATCAGGTGTCCCCAGGTGTTGAGAAAGTGCTGATCAGGGGGGAGTGCTACGCCAAATATGTGTTTGAGCTGGCTGGTAACGATCAATATGGCAGCACCGGCGGTGAAGCCGACGATGACACTGTGCGAGATAAAATTGACCACTACGCCGAGCCGCGCCAGCCCCAGCAGCAGCTGAATTATCCCCACCGCCAGCGTGAGCGTTAGCACCAGCGTGATGTATTGCTCGGAACCGGCCAATGCCAGCGGTGAAAGTGTGGCAAAAATAATGATTGAAATGGGAGTGGTTGGTCCGGAAACCAAATGGTGTGATGAGCCGAACAGCGCCGCAATAATGACCGGCACAATGGCGGTATAGAGGCCATATTGCGGTGGCAAGCCTGCCAGCATGGCAAACGCAACCCCTTGGGGAAGGGCTATCACGGCCCCTGTCAGCCCTGCCATCAGGTCACTACGCAGGCTGGAACGGCTGAGTGTGCGCCACCAGGGCAATCCGTTGCTGGTGTGGTTGTTCAAGTGTGATTTATCCCCAAAATCGATGATTCATTAGTCTAAAAAACGGCCTGTAACCCGGTAAATTTAAGATATTTTTAATATCTGAGGACATTGAACTCTAGTATTCTGCCCCCATCTAAAGCTGTGAAATATAATCCTGTATTGTTTTGGAGGAAAAATGAAACGCATATTGCTGTTTTTGGCAACCAACATAGCCATTATTGTGGTGCTGAGTATCACTCTGCGCTTGCTCGGTTTTGAGGGTTACCTCGAACAGAATGGAAGTTTGAATCTTAACCAGTTGCTGATGTTCTGTGCAGTGTTTGGTTTTGGTGGTTCTTTTATCTCGCTGGCGATGTCCAAGTGGATGGCCAAGCGCACGATGGGTGTTCAGCTGATTGAAGAGCCGCGTAATGAAGCAGAGCGCTGGTTGGTACATACGGTTCAGCGTCAGGCTGAAAAAGCTGGTATCGGCATGCCTGAAGTGGGGATTTTCCATTCTCCATCGCCCAATGCATTTGCTACAGGTGCCAGTCGTAACAACGCGCTGGTAGCGGTAAGTACGGGCCTGCTGGACAACATGAGCCGTGATGAAGTTGAAGCGGTACTGGGCCATGAGGTTGCTCACGTTGCTAATGGTGACATGGTAACGCTGACTCTGATTCAGGGCGTGGTGAACACCTTTGTTATGTTCCTGGCGCGCATCATTGGCCATTTTGTCGACCGAGTTATTCTTAAAAACGAGAATGGACATGGTCTGGGTTACATGGTGACCGTTATCGTGGCAGAGATTGTGATCGGTATTCTGGCGTCTGCCATCGTCATGTGGTTTAGTCGTCAACGTGAATTCCGTGCAGACGAGGGTGGTGCGCATTTGTCGAACCGTCAGAACATGATCTCAGCTTTGGAGCGGTTGAAAGTGGCTACTACAGGCGAGCCTCTGCCAGAGCAGATGGCAGCTTTCGGCATCGCGGGTGGCATTGGTGATGGTCTCAAGAAAATGTTCATGAGTCATCCTCCACTGGATGAGCGTATTGAGGCGCTGCGTCGTCATCAGTAATCAGTACAAATACTGATCACTGAATAAGGGCATAGTGACTTTGGTTGCTATGCCCTTTTTGTATGTATTTATCCTTGTTTCTTTTGTGGGTATTTCTGACTATTTCGTTCAGCAACTGTTCAGTTTGGCTTAACTAATGTGATAGGTAAGGGAAGAATATTGGGATTGATAAGGTAGTTATTCCGCTATTTTATTTTGTACTTAACGAGGAGAAATATCGTATGAAACGTATTATCGCAACTGCTGTACTGGCTTCTGCATTTGCTGCTGGCCCAGCTATGGCGGATTTGGAACTGGCTAAAAAGAGCGGCTGTTTGGCATGCCACAGCGTTGAAACCAAAGTTGTTGGCCCAGCATGGAAAGATGTTGCTGCAGCGGTAACCGATCGTAACCGCATCATCAACTCAATCAAAAAAGGTAGTAAAGGTAGCTGGACTGCTGTGACAGGTGGTGTACCCATGCCTCCGTACTCACCTCGTGTTTCCGATGAAAACATCGAGAAACTGGCTGATTTCATCATGAGCCTGAACAAACACTAAGCCGCTGGCTTGGTTGAAACAAAACCCCGGTGCTGAATTTTCAGGCCGGGGTTTTTTTATGCTCTGCTTTTGCTAGCATCAATGTATGTATGTCACGGATGCTATAGATGCGTTTATTAGTTGTTGAGGATGAGGCTGAGCTACGCCAGCAGCTGGTGGAGCGGTTGCGCCACGAAGGTTATGCCGTTGATGGTGCCGCCGATGGCGAAGAGGGGCTGTTCAACGGACGCGAATACCCCATTGATCTGGCCATAGTGGATATCGGTCTGCCGAAAATGTCTGGCGTGGAGATGCTCAAGGCTTTACGCGCAGCAGGTAAAAAGTTTCCTGTGTTGATCTTAACTGCGCGTGGACGTTGGCAGGACAAGGTGGAAGGTTTGGATGCCGGGGCAGATGATTATCTGGTTAAACCCTTTCACATGGAAGAGTTGGTCGCGCGGGTTAAGGCCTTGCTCAGGCGCTCTGCCGGTGTTGCCCAATCGGTAATGGTATTTGGGCCAATTGCCATCGATACCAGTGCTCAGCAAGTGTCAGTCAGCGGTGAGCCGCAAGAGCTCACGGCTTATGAATACAAGGTGTTGGAGTATCTGGCGCTCAATGCGGGGCAGGTGATCTCCAAAACCGTGTTGACGGAACATATCTACGATCAGGATTTTGATCGTGATAGTAATGTGATCGAGGTGTTTGTGGGGCGCTTAAGGCGCAAGCTTGACCCTGATAATACACTCCATCCTATCGAAACCCTGCGCGGGCGTGGTTACCGCTTTACCTTATGAAGTTCTCTATCAATACCCGTATGCTGATTGCTGCCAGCGTTATTCTGGCTGCGTTTCTCGGTATTACGGGTGTCACTCTGGAAAGCTCTTATGTTGCCAGTGCAGAAGACGCCTTCAAAGAGCGCCTGCGTGCCCATGTGACGGCCTTGATTGCATCTTCGGATATCAGCGAAAAAGGCAAACTGCAGGTGGTGTATGCACTGCCTGAGCCGCGCCTGTTTACGCCAGGCTCTGGTCTGTACGGCAAGATTCTCAGCAATGATGGCAAGGTCTTGTGGAGTTCGCCATCCTTAGATGGTGTGACACTGCCGGTAAAAGCTGGCCTGCGGCGAGGTGAATCACGCTTTCAGCGGTTAAGCTCATCAAATAACGAATCAGTAATGAGTTATAGCTTGGGGATCGCCTGGAGTGATGAAGCATCGTCTAAAGGCTCTGGATACACTTTTGTGGTAGCAGAGAGTATGGGGCGCCATCAACAGCAATTGGCAGACTTTCTCCATAATCTGTGGGGCTGGCTCGCAGGCGTGGCGCTGGTATTGTTGGTTATGTTGGGACTAATCCTGCGTTGGGGATTATCACCACTGAGAACGGTTGCTGAGGATTTGAATGAGATACGTTCTGGCCGTGCTCAAATGCTGGAGGGCGAGTATCCAGCAGAGCTTAAAGGGCTGACTAGTAGCTTGAATTCATTGATCCAGAGTAACCGTGAGCATGAAGAGCGCTATCGATCCAGCCTGGGGGACTTGGCGCATAGCTTAAAAACGCCGCTGGCGGTCTTGCGTGGTCTGGTTGGCACGCCAAATCCAAATCTGGAAAACATACAGGCGACGCTGAATGAGCAGGTGCAACGTATGGACCAAATCGTCCACTACCAATTGAACAGGGCCGCTACCTCTAGTCGAACCGCGCTGGTTGCTCCTGTGGATGTGGCAGGGGTGCTGGGCAAGATCATGAACGCCATGCATAAGGTGTATGCAGATAAAGCTGTGGTGAGCGATGTTCAGATTACCTTGCAAGATGCCTTTCACTGCCAGGAAGATGATCTGATGGAAATTCTAGGCAATATTGTGGATAACGCCTTTAAGTGGTGCTATCAGCGGGTGGAGGTTGAAATTGCGCAGCAGCAAAATGAGCTGCGCATTCAGGTGGCGGATGACGGTGCAGGTATCAATGAGGATGATATTGCGACTGTGCTGGCACGCGGCGGCAGGCTGGATGAGCAGACCACAGGCCACGGGCTGGGGATGGCGATGGTTAAAGGTGTGGTGGATCTATATGGTGGCTCACTTTCAATAGGTAGATCTCATTTGGGCGGTGCGCGGGTCGAAATTCACCTGCCTTGGCGCTAATTGCTTGTTAATCGGATATTTTCTCCTGCGTAAATTTTTATGCCTGTGTGGCTAAATGTTCTCCTCAAAGATACCGATATTATTAAGTAGAGGTGTGGTGCATCCGGGGCAAATGTAGCGTTGATTCGTAAACTGAGGAGTTTATTATGGAAATCAGTGGAA
>JBNKYV010000227.1:0-5368 GCA_050301075.1 Gammaproteobacteria bacterium | reverse complement strand
CAATGGCTGGTTGTGTTTATTGTTGTTTACTGCGGTGTCACCTTGTATAGCGAATAGCTGCCGCCGGCGTTGTCTGTATAGGGCATTGCGCTAACCCGGCCATCAATGTAGCAGGTGTTGTTGCGCTTGTATTTGCCAATAATTTCTTCGATATGGATGCGAATGCCGACGATCTCCTTCAGCATAGCATCCAGCTCCTGTTCACTCAGTTGCATTCCACCCAAGGGGTTACCAAACTGCTTTTCGTGCTTACGCGTCAGGCCATCAACAACCGTAAATAGTTGAATTTTATTTACATATTCAGGGCGGCCCTTGATATGCACCGACTGAAAACTCCAACGGGGCTGCGAGGCTGGGCGCTTTGCGCCAGGTAGGTAATTAACGGGCTCTTTGAATATCACGACGAGGTCATCGGCGTGATCCAGATCCAAGTTACGGAAATCCTGCTTGGACAAGTGTCCATAGAGCAGCATATTTTCATGATCAAAGACGAAAGGCACATAGCTGATGCTGATGCGGCCGTCCACGGTCGTTATCAGATCTCCAAAACTCCATTCGGAGATGAACTCAATCAGCGCCTCCCTGTCTTTGTTTTTTAAAGACGCGGGTAAATACATAACGTTCGACATCCATATCGGGTTATTAGGTATTCAGGGCTGCGGGCATCCTACCCTTTTGCCTATTTTCCAAGCAGTTAGCAAAACTGTCTAGCAAAATTTGGTGGGCCTCTTGCGGGTGTATCCGTGATCTTGGGGGAGTTCCGGGGCGATAAGTTACAGTTATTTGGGCGAAAAAAAGCGTTTTTTAGGTCAAAAAAGAGCAAAAAGGGCCTAGATAGCGATTTTAACGCTCGGTGAAAATCAGATTTTAGGATACAATTACGCCCCCCAAGAAAGACCCCACAAAACGGAGATGCATGTGGATCAAGATTTAGAACTTCAATTAAAAGTCTGGAAAGACCTTGCGATAAGCAAGCAAGTATTAATGCGTTCAGCCACCGATGCGCTGGGCCTGGACCCTGATTGTTCACCAGAAGTGCTGAAAGAAGCGCTTGATGCGGCAATCAAAAAATCCATCAACGCGGACGCTACCGTTGCCGAGGCTGAAGAAAAGTCTCGCATCGCGACTTCTGTTATGGAAAAGAAAATGGCAGACAACGACAAAGCACTGGCCAAGGCTGAAGATGCTGTGTCTGTTGCCCAAGCTGCACAGAAGAAAGCGGAAGACCTGATCGAGCAATCTCGCGAAGCGCAAACCAAAGAGATGGCCAAGGTTAAAGCTTCTCTGAACGAAAAAGAGAAAATGCTGAAATCGATCAAGAAGACACTGGCTGATTCGCCAGAGAATGTCGTCAAGAAGATGAAAGCTCTGAAAAAGCAGAAAGACGAAGAGTCAGAAGCGCGTAAACGCGTATCTGCAGAAGTTACTTCTCTGCGTAAAGAAAAGCGTACTCAAGAGCAAAAAATCTCAGAGCTGAAATCAGCGCTGGAAGAGAGCGGCAAACTGGTTGAGCAGTTCCGTGATCTGCACAAGCAAGCTGAATCTATGCACGAACAGCTGACTTCTCTGGTTGAAGATAAATCAACTCTGGAAGCTGTACCTGCACTGAACGAAACTCTGTTGGATGCAGTTGCTAAAGCGGCAGAGCCAGAAGAGAAGAAAGACGAAAAGAACGACGAGAAGTAATTGGGGCTTCTTGCCTAATTACGTCCTCCGATAGCTTTTTGCTAGGTAACTAGGCTGTGTGGGCGCTGTATTGAGTACAGCGCCCACATTGTTTTTGTCGCCTACTTGTTTTTGTTGGCATCTTCCATGTGTTTATTCTTTAGGTCCACGTAGTGTTGGGCCGAGAATTCCAAATACGCCAACTCCTTTTCTGTCAGCTCGCGCATTTTTTTGGCGGGGCTGCCTAGCCATAGGTAGCCACCTTCAATCTCTTTGCCTGGCGGCACCACACTGCCCGCACCAATCAGCGCTTTATCACCAATCTTGGCGCCGTCCAATACGGTTGCCCCCATGCCGATCAACGCGTAATTACCCACCGTGCAGGCATGAAGAATGGCCTTGTGGCCAACGGTTACACCATCACCAATGGTGAGCGGAAATCCACCGGGGTTAAATTCATTGTCCGCCGTTACGTGCAACACAGAACCATCTTGCACATTAGTGCGCTTGCCAATGGTGATCTTGTTTACGTCACCGCGAATCACCACGGCAGGCCAGATGGAGCTATCTTCACCAATCGCGACATCACCAATGACAACCGCATCTTCATCAATGTATGCGTTGCTGGCGATTAATGGATCGATGCCTTGAAAACTGCGTATGCTCATATCAGTATCTCTTAAGTCAGTGTGACAAGTTCTTCAGCACTTGTCGGGTGTATTGCCACCGTGTTGTCAAAATCCTGCTTCGTGGCGCCCATTTTGATGGCTACAGCAAAACCTTGCAGCATCTCATCGGCGCCGTGGCCAACAATGTGGCAGCCCACGATCTTCTCTTCTTTCCCTGCACAGATCAGCTTCATCACTGTTTTGGTTTTGTGCTGGGTTAGCGCGTGATACATGCCGGTGAAGCGTGTCTGGTAAAGGGTCATGTTATCACTATATTGCTCGCGCGCTTGAGCTTCTGTCATGCCTACAGTGCCAACGGGGGGATGGCTGAAAACAACACTGGGAATATAGCTGTAATCCTGCTTGCTCTCTGGTTGGTTATTAAACAGCCTGTCTGCCAGTTTGCGTCCGGCAGCAATGGCCACTGGTGTCAGTTGTGCACGGCCGGTAACGTCGCCAATGGCATAAATGCCTTCAATATTGGTGTTCTGATATTCGTCGGTTGGGATGTAGCCTTGCGGATCGATAATCAGATCGATGGCTTCAATATTTAAATTGTGCGTGTTTGGCGCGCGGCCTATGGCCCAGATCAGCGTGTTAAAACCATTGTGGATATCACCACTGTCGGTGTGTATCTCAATCTCACCATCGTCATCCAGCTTCAGCGCAGCCGGGCTGGTGCGTGTGTGTACCTGCACACCATCATCGATCAGTTGCTGTTTTACCGCTTCGCGAATCACACTATCAAAAGGGCGCAACGGATCATCACCACGTAGATACAAATGCACTTCGCTACCCAGTGCATTGAGCACGCCAGCAATCTCAACACCAATATAACCGCCACCGACAATCGCCGTCTTGGTGGGTAGTTGTTCCAAGGTGAAAAAGCCATCGGAGGTAATGCCCAGTTCTACGCCTTCGATCTTTGGTACCAGCGGGTGGCCACCTGTAGCGATGACAATATGATCCGCCGTGTACTGCTCGCCATTGACGTCAATCGTATGGGGATCGATAAAGCGGGCATACCCCTCAATGCGATCAACGCCAGATTTGCTCAGATTGTTGTGATGAATGTCGTTGAGGCGATGCACATAGGCATCGCGCTCGGTTTTTAGATGTGGCCAATCGATATTGCCGGGTTCAATATGAAAGCCATAGTCGGCAGCGTCGTGTAACGCCTGGCCCAAATGCGCCGCATACCACATCACCTTTTTCGGCACACAGCCAACGTTTACGCAGGCACCGCCCAGCGGGCCGCTTTCTACCAACGCGCAGCGCGCGCCATAGCTGGCCGCGCGTTTGCTTACCGCCAGGCCGCCACTGCCGCCACCGATTGCGATAAGATCGTAATGCTTACTCATTAATATCCTTTAAACTCTATTTAGTTGCTCGGCTCTTGCAATTGCGTGGCAAGGGCCGATAGATATGGATGTCTCACTTTACAATGAGGGTTTGCAGTTGGGAACCCGGGGGAATCGCGCGATATGGAAATAGGTACGTTTATCTTTTGGGGTGTTATTGTCGTTGTACTGGTGTACGCCATCATGATCTACAACAACCTGGTTCAGCTGAAACACGCTGTTTCGCAGGCGTGGTCAAATATCGATGTACTGCTCAAGCAGCGCCATGATGAACTGCCCAAGCTGGTAGAAACCTGCAAACAGTTCATGAAATTTGAACAAGAGACTTTAGAAAAGGTCATGCAGGCGCGTTCACAGGTCGCCAATGCGCGCGCAGCAGGTGATGTAAATGCCCTGGGTCCTGCGGAAACCACTCTGCGTATGGGGCTAGGCAACCTGTTTGCGGTGGCGGAAGATTATCCTGAACTAAAAGCCAGTGAGCACTTTCAACATTTGCACACACGTATCACCGGCCTGGAAAACGGCATTGCTGATCGTCGCGAGTATTACAACGAAAGCGTGAATAACAACAACGTACGCATTGAGCAGTTCCCTGATGTCATTATCGCGCGTCTGTTTAACTTTGGTCCGCGCGATCTGCTTGAGTTCAGCGAAGAAGAGAAGAAAGACGTCAACGTCAAAGAGTTGTTTAGCTAAGGTTTGATTCATGCAACAACTACCGGCAGACGTCTCGCCCGCTGAATACTGGATCATACTGCTCATGGCGGCAGCGGTTGCTATTGGCACCTTCTATTATGCATGGCGCAGCTGGAAGCGTGCTCGCATTATAGAAGATGCCCCTACCGCAAAAATTCGCTCAGCCCATCAAGGTTATCTGGAGCTGGAAGGCGATGGCAGACCCATGGAGGGTGAGCCGGTTATCGCTCCACTCACGCAAAAGCCATGCATCTGGTATCGCTATAAAATAGAACGTAAAGAGACGCGCCATACGAAAAACGGCACGCAAACAAAATGGGTCACAGAGAAACAAGAGACTAGCGATAACCTTTTTCATCTGCATGATGAAACAGGCTTTTGCATCATTGACCCCGAGGGCGCAGAAGTCAGTTGTGATGACAAAGTGCAATGGTATGGCGACTCTAAATGGCCGATTGGAGGACCTTCGCTTTACGGTGGGCAAAGCAGCGGCGGCCTGTTATCCAGCTCGTTACTGGATAGTGGGGGTTACCGTTACACCGAATGGATCATGCTGCCCAATCAACCGCTCTATGCCATCGGTGAATTCCGTTCAGTGCAGCCCGCGCAACATTACTCTGTGCGTGATATCACCCGTGATTTGATTCGCACCTGGAAGCAGGATCAAAAAGAGCTGTTAAGGAAGTTCGACGCCAACAACGACGGCAAAATCGATCAAAAAGAGTTCGAGCTGGTGCGCAAAATGGCGCATGTTCAGGCACAGAAAGAGCATCGTGAGCGTGCCGAACAACCGGATATACACATCCTCTCCAAATCCAAAAACGACAAACAACCCTTTCTGATCTCCGTCTATCCACAAGAGCAGCTTACCAAGCGTTACCGCCTTGCTGCCTATTTTTCACTTGCGGCATTCTTTGCAGCGGGTAGTGGCACGGCTTGGTTGCTGCGGTTCTTTCCACCGTAGGTTTTAAACTCCCC
>JBNKYV010000226.1:0-2665 GCA_050301075.1 Gammaproteobacteria bacterium | reverse complement strand
AGTACTAGCAGCTATCGAGATAGATGATAAGTCACACGACAATAAGAAAGAAAAAGACCAATACCGTGATGAGATTTTAAAAGAAGCCGGTATACCTACGTTGAGATGGAAGGTTGGCAACATTCCAAATGAAGATGAAATGCGAACATTAATAGACGCAGCAATTAACCCACCCGGGATTGTTGACCAGAGCAGACCCAACCTTCTCCTGTCTTGAGGTACGTGATATCTCCCGCCCAAACCTGGTTTTTCGCTACAGATTTGAAGTTTTGATTGTAAGCGCCTAACCAACCGCACCCTTGCAACGCCAAGGCAGCAATGCATCCACCTCTTCCAGAGTCTCTGCATTGGGTAACGCATTGAGTACGTGCTTGAGATAGGCATAGGGCTCCAGCCCATTGAGCTTGGCAGTTTCTATTAGGCTGTATAAGTTAGCACTTGCCGTAGCGCCCTTTTGGCTATTGGAGAACAACCAATTTTTCCGGCCGATGACAAACGGCCGAATACTGTTTTCAGCCCGGTTGTTGTCGATGGGGTACTCGCCATCATCGAGATAGCGAACCAGCCTCGGCCACTGGTTGTGTAGGTATTGAATCGCTTTACCCAGACTGTTTTTTGGCGGCGTGTGTTGATGGGCTTTGTCGAGCCACTGTTTGAGTTTGTCGCAGATCGGTTTGGCGTGTTGCTGCCGAAGTTGGAATCGTTGTTCTGAGGTGAGTTGTTGATCTTTGGCCTGACGTTCAAAGGTATAGAGCTTCTGGATGAAGCTTAGGGCCTGATCGGCTTTGCCGGTTTTCCCTTTGGGTTGTTGATTCTTGGCTTCGATGAATTTTCTTCTGGCATGCGCCCAACAGCCGAGACGGGGTAGTTTGTTTTCATCGCAAATCGCCTGGTAACCCTCGTAGCCATCAACCATGAGTGCGCCTTGATAGTCATGGAGCTGTTGTTTGGGTATGTCCCGACTACGACTGGCGCTGTAGTGAAAAAGTACGGCGGGGCTGGCGCTATGTTTCAAGCTGCTTAGCACCCACATGTAGCTTTTGCTTTGAGCGTTTTTGCCCGGTTCGTTGAGTACCTGCAGCGGCGTTTCGTCCATATGAAGAACCGTTTGCTCCAGCAACTGTTCGTGGATGCGGTTGATCAGCGGCTGGATCAGTTCTCCACAGCGGATCATCCAGTTGGCCAGGGTGGTTCGGTCTAATTCGATGCCGAGGCGTTTGAAGATTTCGACCTGACGATAGAGTGGTAAGGCATCGCAGTATTTGCCGGTCGCGATATAGGCCAGTAGACCGGGTGAGGCAATGCTTCTTTCAATCGGCTGCCTGGGTTTGTCGGCGGTGACTAGATATTGCTCACAGCAAGGGCAGGCGTATTTCTTGCGAATGTGTTTGAACACTTTGATTTGTGCCGGAACAATATCGAGCTGTTCGTGACTCTCTTCACCGATGGCTCTGAGTGGTGTGCCATCACGGGGGCAGACTTTCTCTGCATCCGGAAGATCGTAGACGATCTCCTCTCGCGGCAGATCGGCGGGAATGGAGATGCGCCTGGTTTTGCGCCGCGTGTGGGCCGGTACGGTGGTGGTTTCTTCTTCGGCCGATGCTTCTTCTATCGCCTCTGCCTCATCGAAGAGCTGGATTTGATAGGCGCTGAGTTTTTCGCTGGAGGCGCCAAAGCGTTGCTGACGCATCTGCTTTAGCAACGCTTCAAGTTGTGCAATACGTTGGTTTTTAGCGCTGAGTTGCTCGCGTAACAGAACAACTTCCTGCTCAATATCCGCCCTGGTTTCCATGACGGATATGGTATCAACAACTCACTGCCTTTGCTTAACTTGTAGTGCGGTAAAGCTGTTCATGATGCGGCTGCATACGCGTGATATCGAAACCGCGCAACAGCCACTCCATCTGTTCAGCGCTTAATTCAACCACCGACGCATTCCAACGCCGCGGCCATTTGAACTTCTCTTTCTCCAATCGCTTGTACCAAAGACAGAAGCCTGTCTTATCCCAGTACAACACTTTGAGCTTGTCGCGTGATCGGTTACAGAACACAAACAAGGCATCATCAAACGGGGATCTCTGCATCGCCTGTTCAACGATCACCGATAGTCCGTTAATCGATTTGCGAAAATCCACGGCCTCGCGATGCAGGTAAATACGTTGGAATTCTGATGCGCTTTTCATAGGGCCTGAATCAACTGAGCCACCCAAGCCGGTGAAACATCACCACTCAGGCTCAAGGTGGTCTTACCATAACGTAAAGTGATTGCTCCACCACTAGGTGATTGAACCACCGCCTGAACAAAGGGTGACTCGGGTTTAAGCAATTGCTTTTTGCGAGTGCTAAAGTAATTGGGGCAGATCTGGCGCTCTTTGCAAAAGGCAGTAGCAGTTAAGCCGCTTTGCGCATGGGCTTCAAACAGCTCGAGCCATTCGGCTTGGGTTCTTCTGGTCATGGGGTTGTTTCCTATCCTGAAAAGGATATGACCATAGGGAAATTGATGCGGGAATTATAGGGTGGGGTTGGTTAGGCGCTTACATGGAATATGCTGCAACAATAGAATAGCGGCGCCTATATTTTAGGGGGGATGCCAGGTTCCTTTGCCATTAGGTAGTTTCAATCTCTTCGCGATGACACTTCTGTTGCATGAGAAAGACTTTATAAG
>JBNKYV010000225.1:0-3077 GCA_050301075.1 Gammaproteobacteria bacterium | reverse complement strand
TGGCTAAAGCGCTCGACTGCGCCATTGACTCCAAAATCAGGCGAGCACGATGACCAGATGGCGCCAAGACTGGTGGTAGCCAACATAGCGATAATCGTCTCTGGCATGTTGGGCATAAAGCCAGCCACCCGATCACCTACGCGTATGCCCATGGCCTTCATGGCATTGGCCAGTTGAGCGACCTGTTGGTTTAACTCTCGATAAGTTAATTGACGTTTGTGTTGATCTTCACCCCAGAAGACGATGGCGGTTTTATCATCTTTGCGGCTTAACAGGTTCTCAGCAAAATTAAGTTGCGCACCTTCAAACCACTTTGCGCCGGGCATTTGGTTGCAATTGGTTAATACACTACTCCAACTCTTGGATGCCTTTACATTGCAAAAGCGCCACACCTCGGGCCAGAAGAGGGTAGGGTTATCAACCGACCATTGGTAAAGCTCTTTATATTCGGTGAATGCAGTGTGATGGGTTTTATTTACATGACGGATGAATGCCGTCATGTTGGCATTGGCGATACGATCTTCAGAAGGTGTCCAGATCGGCTGAGTCATATTTATTTCGGTTGCATGCGCAACGCACCATCCAAACGAATCACTTCACCATTCAGCATGGCGTTTTCATAAATCTGTTGTACCAATTTGGCAAACTCATCGGCTCGGCCCAAACGTTTGGGATAAGGTGTGTTAGCTGCCAATGCCTCGCGTGCCTCTACCGGTAACGTATCAAACATCGGTGTTTCAAATATGCCAGGTGCAATTGTCATCACGCGTACACCAATGCGTGAAAACTCGCGTGCTAGTGGTAGCGCCATGCTCACCACACCACCTTTGGAAGCCGAGTAGGCGGCTTGGCCTATTTGCCCTTCAATGGCGGCAACCGATGCGGTGTTGATAATTACGCCGCGCTCTTCATCATCGCCCCATGGTGCGTTGTGTTGCATGACATCTGCCACCGCGCGGCAAACAGCAAAAGTACCCACCAAGTTGATATTAATGACGCGAATAAAATCTGCGGTATCCATCAAACCATCACGTGCCAGTACACGACGGCTAGGGGCAATGCCCGCACAGTTAACGGCCAAGGTAATATCACCAAGAAAACTTTTTGCCTCTGTAACGGCTTTATCCACTTGTTCTTCCGAGCTGACATCACACTCGATAAACAGTGCATTATCACCCAGTGCTTTAACCGTAGCTGCACTGGTGTCTGGTTTGATATCGAGCACGGCAATCTTGCCGCCTGCTTCCAACACACGTTTAGCACTTGCTAGCCCCAGGCCTGAAGCACCACCGGTGATTAATGCATGACATTGTGTAAAGTTCATTCCGCTGCTCCTGCTGCGCGACCCACGCGGCTTTGGTTTTGTCGGTTGAGTTTTTTACAAATATAGTTGCCCACATCGATCAGTTCTGCGAGGTCGATGCCGGTTTCAATCTCCATCCCTTCTAACATATAGACCACATCTTCCGTGGCCACATTGCCTGTTGCTGATTTTGCGACTGGGCAACCACCTAAACCGGCGATAGAGGTATCGACAATAGAGATGCCCAACTGCAAACAGGCAAAGATATTGGCCAGCGCTTGACCATGTGTGTCGTGAAAATGAACGGCCAGCTGATCGATATCGACACGTTCAGCAACCGTAGCGACTAATTGCTGCGCCATTAACGGTGTGGCAACGCCAATGGTGTCGCCCAATGAAATCTCAGCACAGCCCATGGTGATTAATAACTCGGCGAGTTTGGCGACTGCATCAAACTCGATATGCCCTTCAAACGGGCAACCAAACGCACAGGAGACATACGCACGTACACGCATCTCCTTTTTTGCAGCAGTTTCGATAATTGATTCAAAGCGACGAATGGATTCTGCCACCGAGCAGTTAATGTTTTTCTGGGTAAAGGTTTCAGATGCCGCGGTGAAGACTGCAATTTCACTCACACCTGCTTTCAATGCCCTTTCCAGCCCCTGCATGTTGGGTACTAGCACCGGATAAGCAACCCCCCATTTGCGATCAATCTGTTCATAGACTGCTTCGGCATCTGCCAGTTGTGGTACGGCTTTTGGATTGACCATGCTGGTGGCTTCAATAACAGCCAAGCCTGTTGCGGTGAGGCGGTTGATCAGCTCAACTTTTGTGGCGGTGTCTACCGGGTTGGGTTCGTTTTGCAAACCATCTCTTGGGCCAACCTCAACAATTTGTACGTACTCCGGTATCGGCATGGATGTTTAATCCTCAGGCGCTTACTCTTTAATCCAGTTTGGTTTACGTTTTTCCAAAAATGCAGCCAAGCCCTCTTGCCCTTCAGGTGAGGCACGCAATTGCGCAATCAGAGTGGTGAGTTCGTTCTCCACCTCTTCGGATGCCAGGTTGGGTATCAGTATCTTGCAGGTTTGTATTGAGGCCGGGCCAGCTTTTAACAGGTGTTGTACCTGTTGTTCGACTAGCTCATCGAGCTTTTCTTCCGGACTTACATGATGAATGAGCTGAATCTCTTTGGCGTGTTCTGCATCGAAATGTTCTGCGGTTAGAAACAAACGCCGTGCGTGGCTGGGGCCAATTTTCATTAACACATAAGGCGAGATCACCGCAGGCACCAAACCTAAACGCACTTCAGTAAAGGCAAACTGTGATGTGTCTGTGGCCACAGCGATATCGCAACAGGCGATCACACCTAAACCACCGCCGTAAGAGGGGCCATTGATGCGTGCAACGGTGGGTTTACCCATGCCATATAACGTACGCATCAGCAGTGTGAATTGCATGGCATCTTTACGGTTGGTTTCAACATCGTAATTAATAGATGCCTTCATCCACTCCATGTCGGCACCGCTGGAGAAGGATTTTCCATTGCCAGTGATAACGACAACACGTACATCGGGATCTTTATCTGCATTTAATAATGCAGTTGTCAGTTGGTTAATCAGTTGATCATTGAGTGCATTATGCACATCCGGGCGATTGAGGGTGAGTGTGCAAACACCGCGTGCGTCGATCTCTGTTAACAATAACTGACTCATGGTGATTACATCCTCAAGATGCCGTATTGGGTCTGTTTAATCGGTGCGTTCAGCGC
>JBNKYV010000224.1:0-2683 GCA_050301075.1 Gammaproteobacteria bacterium | reverse complement strand
CGGCGCTACGTTCGATATCAAGAGAAGGTCGAGCAAGAAGCGGAGCAAAGACAGTTGGAGCTATGAGACTGTTTAGTGGTGGAGCCCCCTTCGAGGGGGCATCCCTTTAAAGCCACCTTCTATGAAGGTGGTTTTTTACTTTTAGCGCTATAAGATGTTTCGTATCGTGAGATCGCTATTACGTAATTAATTACTCGTAATATAATGGGCGAGGAATACAGCAATACTTGCGTATTACATAAAACTAAAAAAATAACGAATAACAAACGCAAATCTATTCTGAGGGGTCAGAGGTATGAAGGCGGAATTAAAGCGTGGTGGAGCCACTACCACCCAACTCGCTAAACTATTACTGATTGTGGGGATTGCACTGACGGTATATGGCGTGTTGGATCTTGCTAGTCGAATGCAGTGATGCGAGCCATATAGTACGCTCGTCGCGGTTAGCTTGATGTGTTTATGCAAAGTTAATATTTTGTAATATTGTTCGATGTATAAATTGGTGGGGTGGTACAACGTCCGCAACTTTTTCAAAAATGGCGGTTTAAGTGAAAAAGCCCAGTATCAGAACAATAACGGTCAAGAGCCTGATTAATGTGCTGCTATTAACAGCGATTACCGTTTTGTTGATCACGGGATATAACTTCCGCTCCATCTCAAAAACAGCGATTGAAAATCAGGCGCTCGCGCATGGCGAGTTAGTCAAGGCTGGCTTAACCGCCCATATGAAAGCCGGCATTATGGATTTGCGTGACTATTATCTCGAAGAGATAAAAGAGCTTCACCAGATCAATCGATTAAAGATTATTCGTGGTGATATGGTGCGGGCACAGTTTGGTGATGGCAACTCTCTCTGGGTTACGCTTAAGCCTGACGAAATAGCCCGCCAAGCTCTGTATACCTCAAAGCCTGCATACGTATTAAATGAGTTCTCACTGCACCCCTCTATTCGAGTGGTTATCCCTTATATTGCTTCCAGTGATGGCGGCCTAAATTGCTTGGCGTGCCATAACGTCGAGTCTGGAACGGTTTTAGGGGCTGTGGATATGGAGATCGATGTAACGGGCTATCGTAACCGTGCGGTGGTCGTACTCGGTGGTATCTTTGTCCTTTCGTTTGTGGCGTTGGTATTTGTGTTACTTAATACCTCCAGGACGATTAAGAATTATGTGCAGCAACCGTTGGATATGTTGGTTGAAAACGCTGTGGTTGCGTATCAAAAGAAACAGCCTGTGCCTGTAGATCAATTCAAGAGTCGTGAATTTACTTCGGTAGCGGATGAGTTCAATTTGCTTAATGCCGAGATTATTGCGCATCAGGATGAGCTGAAAGAGAAGAACAAGCAGCTGCTTGCCCTGAATGATGAGATTGAGAGTACGCTGCGCGAAACTGTTTATACCATGGGTGTGATCGAAGAGCAGCGCTCGCAAGAGACAGGCAATCACACCAAGCGTGTCACGCTCTATGCAAAGTTGTTGGCGACTAAAATTGGCTTGCCGGAGAACGAAGTTGATTTGGTTGTTGCCGCTTCGCCGCTGCACGATATTGGTAAGCTAGGCATACCTGATCATATTTTGCTTAAACCAGGGCCATTGGATGCGGATGAGCGCCGCGTGATGGAGAATCACCCTATTATTGGCTATGAAATGTTGCGCCATTCAAAGCGCGATATTCTTGTCGCTGCGGGTATTATTGCTTACCAGCACCATGAAAAATGGAACGGGATGGGCTATCCTCGTAGACTCAAAGGTGAAGAGATTCATATCTATGGGCGCATTATTGCCGTGGCTGATGTGTTCGATGCGCTCTATTCACCTCGTATTTATAAGGATTCATGGAGTCTGGATCGCGTCATTCAGTTTATGCAGGATCAGCGCGGTGAGCATTTTGATCCTGAATTAACAGATATATTTTTGGAAAACGTTGACGAGTTTGTGGCGATCTACGAAGAGCATCCTGCAACCGCGCCAGACGTAAATAACTAACGATTGGAGATAAAAGTGGCAACAGCAACTGCAAGACATTTATTGGTTGATACTGAAGAGCAATGTAACGAAATTAAGGCACAGATTGAAGCCGGTGCTGATTTCGCAGAGATGGCACAGCAATACTCTAGCTGCCCTTCAGGTAAAAATGGCGGTGATTTGGGTTCATTTGGCCGTGGCATGATGGTGCCAGAGTTTGATGCGGTTGTTTTCAGCGCGCCACTGAATGAACTTCAAGGTCCTGTTAAAACTCAGTTTGGTTACCACCTGCTGGAAGTAACAAGCCGTAGCGAATAAGTTGTCGCTATTAGCTGTTTCAGAAAGCCGACGTATGTCGGCTTTTTTGTGCGCGTATATATGTTGATTGCCAGTAAACTACGGGCGACAGGCTGGTGTGGTGTTGTCGCTCTAATGTTATCCATGCTGATTATAGGGGGAACGTTTGGTTTTAGTTGGCTGGTTCTGTGTGTCTATGTTCTAGGCGTGGCCCTGCGCTCCTCGTCGAGAGATGTTATTGGTTCTCGCTATCTGGTTGTTCCTGGTGTGCGTTTGGTTGGGAATAAGGCGGGGAAAGAGTTTGAATCTCGTTTAGACCGAGCATTGGCTCTAATCAAAGCATACGCGCAATCTGAAATGCCCAACATATGCATATTGGGTGGTGTAACTGAGGGGAATCAAATTTCTGAGGCACAGGTTGG
>JBNKYV010000223.1:0-22017 GCA_050301075.1 Gammaproteobacteria bacterium | reverse complement strand
TACGGCACACCATGGTTTGAAGGAAGTTTTTACGGTATCTCTGATACTTCAAAAGCGCTACGAGATTTCGCACGAGTCATAAACGATCCTGATCTCACCGAGCGCACAGAGAAGTTGATCGCTCGCGAAGAGGAGCGCATGAAAGAGGAACTAGAGCCTTGGAGCGAAAGACTTCAGGGTAAACGTGTATTGCTTTACACCGGTGGGGTCAAGTCCTGGTCTGTTATCTCGCAGCTTCAGGACTTAGGCATGGTCGTGGTCGCGACGGGGACTAAAAAGTCTACCGAAGAAGATAAAGCGCGTATTCGTGAATTAATGGGCGAAGAAGCCAAGATGATTGACGAAGGTAATCCGCGCGCCTTGTTAAATGTAATGAGAGACTACAAAGCGGATATCCTGATTGCGGGTGGCCGCAATATGTATACCGCGTTGAAGGCTCGCCAACCTTTCCTGGATATCAACCAGGAGCGTGAATTCGGGTATGCCGGCTATCAAGGCATGCTGGAATTGGTGCGCCAATTAGCGTTAACCATTGAAAGCCCCGTGTGGCAGTTGCTGCGTCGTCCGTCACCCTGGGCTGGTGTGCAACGTGGTACCGGCCAGCCTCTAGTCGCGAAGGAGGCTTAATCATGGCTGAGATCATTAAACGCAAGAAAGCTTTAAGTGTTAGCCCGCTTAAGTCGAGCCAGCCTGTTGGTGCCGCTTTGGCCTTTCTGGGTATTAATCGCACGATCCCTATGATGCATGGATCACAAGGGTGTACGGCGTTTGGAAAAGTTTACTTTGTACGTCACTTTCGTGAACCCATTCCGCTGCAAACCACAGCGATGGATCAAGTCAGCTCTGTCATGGGGGCTGATGAGAATGTGGTTGAAGGTTTAAAAACGATTTGCGAAAAATCCGAACCTGCATTGATTGGTCTACCGACAACGGGGCTATCTGAAACTCAGGGTACAGATATTAAAGCAGCGGTAAGAGAGTTTCGTAACAAATACCCCCAGTACGCACCCATCAAAGTAGTACCGGTGAATACACCTGATTTTACCGGTTGTATGGAGAGTGGTTATGCAGCCGCCGTCACTGCAATGACTGATGAACTGGTACCGGATGCAAGTGAGGCAAACACCACTCCCGGTAACAGACCTCGTCAGGTTAATGTACTGGCAAGCTCAATGCTGACCCCTGGTGATATTGAAGAGCTTAAAGAGTTAATTGAAGCCTTTGGCCTGCGCCCAGTTGTTATCCCGGATATTTCAGACTCTTTGGATGGCCATCTGACTGATCAGGATTTTAATCCACTCACTGTCGGCGGAACGTTGGTATCGGAGTTTGCAACCTTGGGCGATGCGGTTGCCACGATTGTAGTAGGGGCGTCACTCAATAAAGCTGCAGATGTATTGAAAAAACGTACCGGCGTACCTGATTTCAGATTTGATGGCTTGATTGGCCTGGATGCTACCGATGCATTGGTGATGGCATTGATAGAAATATCAGATAACCCTGTGCCAGGCAAAGTGGAGCGTCATCGCGCGCAATTGGAAGATGCGATGGTGGACACTCATTTCATGATTGGCCAATCGCGCGTCGCTATCGCCGCAGATCCTGACTTGTTGAACAGCTTTAGTGTATTCCTGAATGGAATGGGAGCAGAGGTTGTCACGGCAGTGACATCCGCCAATGCTCCGATTCTTAAAGAGATGCAGGTTGTGGATGTAAAGATTGGCGACCTGGAAGATCTGGAGCTGACAGCCAGAGAACGCAATGCCCAATTACTCATTGGTAATTCCCATTGTGCCGCTGCCGCGGAACGGCTAGGCATTCCTCTGTTCCATGCCGGATTTCCTCTTTATGACTTGGTTGGCGGTTATCAGCGAACCTGGATTGGATATCGCGGCGCACGCCAAGCCTTGTTTGATCTAGCAAATCTGTTTTTGAAACAGAATACAGGCGAAATAGAGCCTTATCGCTCTATTTACTCAACACGTCCGGAAGATGTGGAGGCGAGACATGCCATTAACCAGACGCTTGCGAGTCGTACGCTCAACTAAGGGAGGATTTTTGATGGACAACCCACTTAAAGTTGCGTTTGCCTCAAGCGATTCCAAATATGTCAATCAACACTTTGGCTCTGCCAAGAGTTTTGCTGTGTTTGAAATTTCTCAGGACTGTTCACGTCAGGTTGAAGTGATGGAGTTTGGGAAACTGGCGCAAGACGGTAACGAAGACAAACTGGACGACAAAATTTCTGTATTGGAAGGGTGCAGTGCTGTTTATTGCCAAGCGGCAGGACCATCAGCCATTAAGCGCCTTCTATCGATTGGTGTTCAGCCAGTAAAAGTCAGTGAAAACTCAGTTATCAAAAGCCTGATTACCGACATTCAGGCTGAGATGATTGCCGGTGCCACTGGTTGGTTAGCTAAAGCGCTGGATAAGCAAAATAAAGAAGACTCATCACGATTTGATGCGATGGAAGCAGAAGGTTGGGATGAATAAGGCGAGTGACAAAACAGAAATTTTTTGCGTATTAAATAATTATTTGTATGGAGAAACAAAATGACTGAAGCAGCATTGGCAACAGCCGTAGACGATCCAATTTTTGAATCCGATTTCATGAAAGAGATGGTTAAGCAGATGCGTGCCATTGATACTTATGACACCTATGAGGGATGGCCTGACGCAAAAATACTTGATCCATTTGTCATGACTAAAGAGCGTAAAGCTGAAACTCCCGTTATCGGCGATCCCGATGAAATCACAATGTCGCGCGTAAAAGCCTTTTATAACGGCATTTCTTCTTTGATCGAAAAAGAGTGCGGCATGATGGCTGTTCCAATGATTGTGCTAAGTCATGAAGGATTTGGCCGCGTTGTTATCAGTGTTGGCAAACTCATTGTATTAGACCGCACCTTGCGTGACATTCATCGCTTTGGCTTTAAGTCTCTTTCTAAAATGAAAGATGATGCGGACAAGTTTTTGTCTATCGCACTGCAAATCATTGGCGAGCATCCAGAGGTCGCAAAACGATAAATAATCCCCCTGGCCCTCCCTTACATGAGTCCTTACAGGCCAAAAAAGGGAGGGAGAAAGTAGAGGAAAAATGAAATGAGTGAAGAAGAGTTAAAAGCGCTGCAAAAAGAGGTGCGCAAGAAAAAACGCATTGCCAGTGAATGGGCAAGTCAGTTGCACGATTTGGTTGAAGACCGTTTGCCTGCAGCATACGCAGAGATTCCTGATATGGCTCAGTCAGCATTTGATGCTTGTAAAGCCTGGGAAGAGGCAAACGAAAAGTTGAAAGCCGCAGAAGCAGCGACAGCTTAAAGAGGTATTTAACAATGGATAATATTACTGGAATTACACGCGGTGGTGCTCAATGGGAGCCACAATTCATCAGTGATCTGGATCAAGAGACCTGCATAGGGTGCGGCCGTTGTTACAAAGTTTGCCCACGTGATGTCTTTGATTTGGTTGAGCGCGATTTTGCTGATGATGACGACGATGATTTTTCTGATGAGCCAACCATGGTGATGGCGGTAGCAGATGCTATGGATTGTATCGGTTGTCAGTCTTGCGCCAAGGTATGTCCAAAGAACTGTCATACCCATGAACCAGCATCATTGAGTGCTTAGTAGGTTTGTGGAAACTCTGGTACCAAACTATCTGTATTTATTCGCTCTAAATCATGGGTAGTGATTGTCCTCCTTGTTGCCAGGGTTTCCCTCTTAAATTGTGATTGTGAGTGAGGAAGTTAGTTATGCCAAAACCAGCCAAACATGTATTTATTTGTACCCAATCCCGCCCTGCTGGACACCCTCGTGGTTCTTGCGGAGAAAAGGGGGCCAGAGAGTTGTGGGATGCTTTTTTGAATGAACTTGAGCAACGTCAGTTGTTCGATAAGGTTGCTCTGACTAATACCGGTTGTCTTGGTCCTTGTGGGGTAGGTGCAAATGTTTTGGTATACCCAGAGGGAATTATGTATGGCAATGTAACACCGGCAGACGCCGCCGAAATTTTTGAATCTCATCTAATTGGTGACACTCCCGTCGAGCGCTTGAAGCTTCCAGCAGAAGTTTGGGGGTAATACAGCTATGGCCGTTGCATCTCTACGTCAAGATGATGTGCTATTCGCCCCGGATATGCCCTCGGATGTAAATGAGGTTCTTCAGGAGGCCGTAGCGCTGTATGAAGATACCTCGCGTGCAGAAGATACGCTGTGGCATGCCTACAACATGGCGCCGGATCGTTTAGAGGTCTATGTGGCACTGTACAAATTCTATTTTTACAAAAACAAAATAGAAGATGCAGAAGATGTTGCGCTACTAGCCTTACGAAAGTCAGCAGAGCTGGGCGGGTTTCCTTCAGACTGGCGTGTCTTGAACGTAGATTCAACCCAGTGGATTCCTGCTCAGGTCCCTCAACGTTTCTATCTTTATACCCTTAAGGCGCTTGCATTTATAAACTTGCGCTTTGGTCGGAACAGTGTGGCAGAAGAGTTGTTGGACAAATTGGCTGAGTTAGATCCGGAAGACCAAGTTGGTCATTCGGTCATTCGAGACCTTCGAGACGGTACAGAAGGGAGGTAATGAGATGTCTGAGACACTCACGTTAACTGATAGCTGTGCTGTTCGCTACCAATCGCTAGGAGAGTCTGTCTGCCAGGCGCTTCAGAAAGAGATATCGAGTTTGGGATTTAAAGAAAGCGAAATCCCTAACATCAGTTGGCAGGCATTGGAGTTCAAGGTGGTGAAAGATCCTGCAGACGGTAGTGAGTGTTTATCGGGCAGTTGGCTCAATAAACACGGTCACCGGATTGGCTGTTTCCAACTCAATGGAAACGGGAGTTTCTTTTCCGAGTACGACGTTGTGATGAATCATCCCACCGATAAACGATGGTTTGTTGAGGCCGTCACTGCGTGGGGTAAAGATAGCAAGATAATTACCGAACCCAGACTTATCGCCTTACCTTAGGAGTAGATTATGATCCCCGCGAAAGAGATCTATGACTTATTACTAGACAAAGTTAACGCCCAAGATAGCGCCGTGATAGAGGAAGTCATCATTGGGCTTACCTGGACGCTTTGTCGCTCTAACGAAAACAGCATTGGTTTAGCGATGAGCCCTGGGGTCGCAACACGTACTCTACCGTGGTCTGGAACGTTGACTGGAAAGCCCCTTTCACATGTTGCTGAGTGGATTAAGTCATGGGACCGCTATCAATCTACAATTGCTATGGCTGCAATTAACGCGGCGTTAAATCAGAGTAACGAGTTAATTAGTTCAGCACGCCCTGTGGACATGAATAATGCACCGGGAAACTTAACTGTGTTCGAGCATTTTTTACCGCAACTTAAAGGTAAGAAAGTGGCTGTTATCGGGCGCTATCCTGGCTTTGATTTATATGAAGACCTGTTCGATCTCAGCGTGATTGAACGCAACCCAGGACCAGACGACCTGCCAGACCAAGCGTGCGAGTTTGTTCTGCCAGAGTCCGAATGGGTGTTCATCACCGGCACCTCTATTACAAACAAAACCTTTCCACGGCTCATGGAGCTATCGCGTCACGCCAATGTGGTGTTAATGGGGCCAACGGTTCCTTGGCTTCCCGAGTTAGGTGCGATGGGGGTTGATTACATTGCCGGAGCACGAGTTGACGATCCTGTACTTGCTCGTCGTACTGTCGCCGAAGGCGGTGGCATTCGTATCTTTGGAAATGGTGTGAATTACTACGTGGCAAATGTTTCCGCGGGAAAGATGGATTCCATAAAAAAGCAGATCTCTGAGGTGGTGGCTAAACGTGACCACTGTAAGGCCGAGATGGAGGCCTGGAATGCAGGGGCATTGCTGAACCCTGTACCGCGCTTACGCGAACTTGAATTGTTAGATAAAGAGTTATCTGACCTGGATTCACAATATAAGCGCCTATGGGATAGTCATAACCCCATGCGCGCATTTGGCGGTTAATAATCAGGCTACATTATGACAGATACCCGAGTCATTATTCTTCACAAACATCCCGTTAGCGCAAAGGTGAGATTCCTTAAACAAGCATACGGGGGTGTATGTGGTTTTGAACCTCTGCCTAAACTAGCAGAGGTTATGGATGACGCAGTGTCAGAGAAAGAAGACAACGTCATCAGTCACCCCAAGGTGATATGTCAGGAAACAGAGCGCTTTCTTGGCCTTGAAGAGGATAGCCTTGAACTTGAGGCTGAATATTTTGAACGTGTTGATGTGCCTAACGGCGTTGTTAATGTCTATCTGGTTGCAATAAAAGGAAATGATACGCCAGACGAGGCGTTGGCCCAAAAGAACACCAGTCTTCATTTGATCACCGAAATGCGTGGTTTGCCACCGGCAGAGATGGAATTGTTACGTCGTGCTTATGTGGCTGTGATGGAAGGCTAATTATTAAACGAATCTTAATCTGAGGATCTAACATGAGAACCAGTGACATTATTAAAAAACAGCTAGCGGATAACACCATCATTCTTTATATGAAAGGTAATCCCCAGTTTCCTATGTGTGGCTTCTCCGGTTCTGTTGTAGCTGCACTTCAAAAGCATGGCTGTGAGTTTTCATATGTTGATGTATTGGAGAATCCGCGTATTCGCCAAGCACTCCCCGAGGTGTCTGATTGGCCCACATTCCCACAACTTTTTATCAATGGAGAGTTGGTTGGCGGTGCTGACATCATTACCGGTATGGATAAATCTGGAGAGCTAAAACCATTGTTGGATTCCGTAGCCTCAGAAACTGCGGAGTAAGCCGAGATGGAGTTAGAAGCGGTAAAAGCGATGTTACAGGACACTATTCCTGATGCTCATATCAGCGTTGAAGGCGAAGGCTGTAATTTCACCGTTACCGTCATCAGTGCTGTATTTGGTGGAAAGATGCAGGTGGCGCGTCAGAAGATGGTAATGGCTCCATTTAAGGCGCTTATCGCCAGCGGTGATATACACGCGTTGGGTATAAAAGCAATGACCCCTGAAGAGGTAGATTTGGTGAGCTTATGAGATATTCCCCTAGTGCTGAAGAGCGCGCCGCGTTTAATGAAATGTCTGATGAAGATCGCTTTCATTACGCCACTACACGCATTGTTGAGTGTGAAGAAGTCTGGAGTCTCGGTGATGACAATGGTTGGCTGATTCAGGACAGGGGAGAGGATCTGGTGATATCGATTTGGCCCTATAAAGAGATGGCTGTGGATGCTGCGGTGGATACATTGTCAGAAAATTCACCTATATCAGTTTCGCTAGAACATTTTTTATACGGCTTACTTGATCAATGTAAAGAAAATGGAATTCATATAGAGGTTAACCCTAAACCTGCTGCTCAGGGGCATATAATTCCTGCTCATAAGTTATATGAAGTGTTATCAAATATTGTGGATTCAGAGAGTTATTTTGTTGAAGGATAAACTTGTTAAATATTGGATTTTCTATGAATGAACCTCAATGCCGCTACTTTTTGAGTTACAGCGGGATAAAACTGCCTTTAAAACTCGTCAGTCCTCTAGATAAAGAGGACACAGAGAATAGAAACACCTTTTTTCGCGGATACTACGATGAAAAAGGAACGTTACTTTCGTGTGAGAAGGTGGTCTATGGCGATGTCGAGCTAGAACATCGCTATCAATATTATGATTCCGGTGTGATTTCTAAGGCAGAGATTATTGAAACCGGCGAAAGTGAAACGAATATTATTGAGTTTGACGAATCGGGCATGCCTCAGCGATAGTGAGGTGGAATGTGAAGATTGCAGTTACCAGCAAAGATTTTCAGCAGGTGACAGGCCACGCCGGTCAGGCCAAAAACTGGCTGCTTTTTGAAATACAAGATGGCAGCATCTGGAATGTGTCAGAAGTGGCTTTAGACAAGGCTCAAACTTTTCACCACTTTAAAGATAATGGCCCTCATCCTTTGGATGGAATCTCGGCACTGATTGCTATCAGCGCTGGCGAAAGCTTTATTAAGCGTATGCAGAAAGGTGGAGTAGATGCAGTTATGACTGCGGAAACGGATCCTCACAAAGCAGTAGAAGATTATCTGCAGAAGCAGCTATCTCCTCCAAAACCAAGGCCTATAGGCGAACTGTTTTGCAAACTACGAGATATGTTTTCCGAAAATAAATAATAGAAGAACTAGTGGGAATTATAGTGGCTTTAGTGCTCTTCCAACTGAATCTTCGACATTGCCGGGGAATCAAATAAACCCTTTTCACGTATCATTGCTTTGAACCCTTTCATTACTGGGCGTGAGATCATGGTTTCGGCCAGTAATCGGTTTTCGTAAACAACTTGTTTTATCTCGTTTGAAGATAGGTGTCGCGCCTTTCTGATGAGATCGTGCGTACTATTTTCTAACAGCTGTCCTGGTTGGTTTTTAACCGCGTCGTAGAGTATATCCATTACCACTTTGCTCTCAGGTTTCATTTTGCATTTTCCGTCGAGTATTTTCAGCATAACAGCTGTGGCGCAGTCCACCTCTATAGGCGCGAAAGGATGATTCTTAGCCCACGTATAGATATAACTGATGAGTTCTTCAGGGTATCTCATTTGTGTTTGATGTGTTTAAGGTACTTGCATGTGAGGTTAGAGAGGGTACTATTTCTTCCCACGCGTACTGGGATACCGCTTCAACGCCTATGGCGTTAAGTTTATCAGTAGGGCCATCGCCTATTTTGGCTACGAAAACTGAGTGGCAGTCTTTCACTGCTTCAAGTATTCCTGCCATGGCAGTTTTGCTGGAGTGGTTGCCCAGGCAATAATGTTCTACCTGGCGTTGTTCAATGAGCTGGCAATTATCTGAGGTTGCTTCATATATCCAGAACTGTTTGGCGTGGCCAAAGTGTTCGCTGACAACAATGCCTTCTTTAGTGGCAACGGCAAAACGGTAGCTCTTGCTCATCTGCATTACAGTCCCTGGAAAAAGGGAGGGTAGGGTCGCACATCCCGACCCTCCAAAGGGTAGGGATTAAACTGGACCGCGATCTTCGCGTTTAATGTCAGCAGTTTTGGTCAGAGCTTCTTCATATGAAGAAACTTCTGGGTATTTTGGTTTATAGCTTTTGAGTTCGTCATAGGCAACAACCACTTTGTCTGCTGGTGATTTACCTTTGAAATCGCTCTTTTCTAAGCCTAGTTCTTCTGTCATTTCGTTCCAGGCAATGCCATCAGTCAATGGTAACAGCAAGAAATTAATACCATCAATCTTCACTTGCATAGGATCCGGAATGTTAACAACATAGAAAAGCGCGCACATTTCTGAAGAAAAATCGGCGCTATATTTATCAATAAAGTTTTTCAGAAGCTCTAGCTCGTCCAAGAAGCCGACAGCCATAGTGAGCTTGCCTTCTTTCTCAAGAAATACAGCATGACGTGCGATCGCTACAGGTGGTTTGCGGCGACCCTGTGCATCTGCAACCTCACCTTCAATCAATACGAGTTCGCCGCGGTATGCAGTGGTGTTTGCATCTGAAGCAGCCGATTTAAATTTTACGTTGAACAACAGGCCTTCCTGTTCGTATTTATCCAATGCCATTTTATAGTCCTCATTACTGTTTATATGACTAATAGCGTAAGAGCAAATGACGTGCCATATTTTTAGGAAGAGTACGAGCTAATAAAAACAATAACTTAGTGGTTTTTATCAAAATAGGCAGGTGAATTTGTTGCAAATGCAACACGACATTGTCGTTAATAAATGTCGTGATTTTCAATAGATTCAGAGGCGGTCTAGGGTGAAAATGTCCAAGAGTTATGAGGTCAAAATTATGTCTGTATATTCTCTACTTTAGTTCTAGGTGTTCAATGATTTTTGTTATAGCTTCATTGTCGGTTAAGTCATTCATGCGGATTGTCTGGTCATCTGCACGAGTTTCGATTAAGTAGGGAAACTCTAAATCAAGTCCATATCGATCTTCCCGTTGCGCATAGTTGTATAGATAGGCGGACAGCTCTTGTTGGTTTTTTGGATTAATAATTCGCACTGCTTTTTCATTTAACACTTCACTATCAAGTAGGGCGAATTTATTGGGGCCTACTTCATGTTGTAGCAAAATGAGTATCGCTTTTAGTGCGGGATCTTTTTCCAGTCCCCAGATATTCTTGATCGATGTATTCATAGGTCTTAGTTGTTGTCACCAGAATAATCTGGTGACAACCTGATTAATTATCTTTCCACAGGTTTGCGCCCCGCGTTTCGTAGTAATGACTCTGCGCGTGCACCTAAATAAACATATAGCCCCAGGCTAATTAAAAGCCCCACGGCTGCGAGCATCATCCATACTGCGGGAATTAAATTTCCACCATCACCGAGCGCGGCCTTAAACATAAGTAACAGTGCTTCAATTGAAACTGCGATGAGGATGGCGGCCACAAAGCGAGTGATTGTTCTTCGTGTTGAGCTGTGGCGAAATATATCCTTGTGCATTAACACTTCTTCTTCGAGTGTTGTTTTCCCTAAGTCAAAAATGGCAAGCGCCAGCGTAAGAAAAATAATGACACCAAAGGGTTTTAAATGAGCATCCTTACTGCCGACAGCAGCACTGACCGCCAAGTAGAGTTCATGTCCTGCTGAATAGATGAGCGTTGCAACGACGCAGAAAAGGCCAACAACGATTGTCGTGTAAACATATTTGAAAAAAGGCTGGAATTTTCTTCTTTGTGCATCTCCCATCAAAAACTCAACAATGGAGGCTAGGTCTGCATCTACCACGAGATAGATATTTTGGCCATTGTTGTTCCATTTCATCATGGTAGATATACAGAGACTACGGTTTTCAGTGGAGAGATATGGTTCAGTGACAACAACATCATCATTATCTTTGCCTAATCTAAAGTAAGGTCGCTGGCGTCGCGACACTCCATCACCATTTGCGGCAGCTGCACTATTTTCATCTGCAGTGACGCTGTTGCCTCTTTGGATACCTTCTTCATCAACTATAAAAAACATATCCACGAAAGGATAGTGTTCGGTTAGCGACTTTATCGCTTTGATTTTGTTTTCTTGAGAATTTGTAAGCTTCTCATCGGCTAGGCCGGTGACTATAGATGCCATGATATCGTGTATGGCTTGTCTATAATCGTGATAACGCTCAATAACACTTATATAGCTAGCGGTAGACATTAAAGGTTTCCTACTGATTTAGAACACCTCTAATTCCTTGCATAAATTGAACCATTTAATTAGAGGATAATGATTATGTGCAGAATAGTGTTTAGATTAGGTTAAAAAACATTTTTTTGTGCACCATTAAGGGGATGTGTGCACTGATAAGGAACACTATTTCTATTGATACAGCGAAGAGTAACCTTCTTCCATCATAACTCGCTGTACAGCGGGGCGTGAAAGCATACCTTTGTAATGACTCTTACAATTATCTGGTAGTTTTATACCAATGCGATCAGCCCAGAACTCTACATAGAATAGTGCAGCATCGGCAACAGAGAACTCTTCGATCACGTAAGGGCATCCATCCAGTATTTTGTTAACGATCGCAAAGCTCTGCTTAACCATGGTTTCCCCCTGTGCTTTAACGCGTTCGATGTCTGATTCATTAAACGCGTATTTTTCAGGCGTGAAAATGCGGGTAAATGCCTGCATGTGAATGGTGCTCACAGCGTAATTCATTACCTCCAGAACCTTGATTTCATCCGCAATATTATCGGGTAGCAGTTTAGCTTTCGGATTGTTACGTGCTAGCCACCATGCGATGGCACAAAACTCGGTGATGGCAGTGCCTTCTGGCGTGGTTAAAACCGGTATGGTTGATTTTGGATTGATGGCAACGTAATCGGGTTTGTATTGATCTCCATTGAGCAGATTAACCAGGTGGGCCTCAAATATCAGATCAAGCTCTTCCAGTAGAATATGGATACCCGTGGAGCATGATCCAGGGGTCATATATAGTTTCATGTTGGCCACTGTTCAGTACTCCATGCCGCGGAAGATTGAACAACGCTTAAATACGTCCAGTGTTGGCTGAAATTGTTTTTGTGAACAAAATTTAGCCACCAGTTTTGCCAGACCCTTAATATCACGCCCAGTGGCTTCGGGAAATGTTTCTACTAGTGAGCAAATGGTTTTATCATCAACATCTAACCCAAACTGTTCTGTCATTACTTGCCAGATCTTGTTGCGGTCTTTATCCAGTGGTGGGTGGTACTTAATCATGGCAATGCAGCGCGAAATGATCGCTTCGTCGATATCATCTACACGATTGGTGGTTAAGAACAGTAGTCCGTTGAAATACTCCAGCACACGCAGAAAAACACCAACCACTGCGTTCATTTCAATATTGTCATCGCGGCGTTTGATGTATACATCTGCTTCATCGATCAGCATGACGGCGCCCCAGCGTTGCGCACGCGTGAGTACCTCTTTGAGCGCCTTCTCCATTTCAGCAACATTGAGGCCTAACTGTCCTGAGTGAACGCGATAAAGCGGGCGGTGAATGATTTCAGAATAGACCTCTGCCGTGAGCGTTTTGCCCACGCCGGGAGGCCCTGCACATAAAACGGTGGTACCACCAGACTTACCTTCTACAATGTCATCCATCAACACGTCCATTTCGGCGGTTAAAATATCGATAAGGTCTGTTTGCGATTCAGGCAACACCAGTTTGTTTTTTAACTCCGGTTGGTATGCGTAAGGCTTGATATCGTCTACGTGTACCCATAGATGGTGGTGAAGATCCAGGTGGTACATAAATATGTAGCCGTGTACAGGTAGTTCTGTGAACATACCTTTTTCGATATGATCGCGACTGGCCTCTACCTGTGCCTCAATTTTGTCGTTGTAGTTCATGCTTTTGCCGGCTTTGCGTAAATACTTATCTAAAAAGTTGCCCGTTGCATCCAGCGTGAGAGTTCGGTCTGATAGTATGCTTTCGTCGTTAACCAGGCGGGTCCAGCCACCGCTAGATGAGAGTACGACGCTGTTTTTCCGTGACCAGTCTGTGTTGCGATGCGTTGAGGTTGGGTCATCTGCATAAATACCGATGCCTCTGCCAGAGAACTGTGAACCGTAAAGAGAGCGCCACTCGAAATAGCGTTCTACCGATGCGTCATATGCAGCCATTAACTCGGGAGTCTCTTTCAGGAATCCCTTTGCGGCAAATATCTCGCTAACCGTTTTGTTGTTAAGGTCACGACCACGCATGGTGAGGGTTTCAATGGCGACCTTACCCATGCTATTGGATTTGAGTTCTACAAATATTCGGCCTGCCTCTTCTTCCCCTGGGGGGGTGTAATCCAGGCGGGTGACAAGGTATGGCATTGGTCGGCCAGCTATATTGGCGTGAAATAGCCAGCCACGTATGGCGCCATTGATTAGAAACTCGGCAATGCCAGCCACTAGCGCTTCAAGATCGTCGATGCCGTAACGCGTACCATCTTCGTTCAGCGCATTCTTTAGGGTGGCAATTTGCGCCGCACGTGATGTCATTCGTGGTCCGGCTTGTTCATAGAGATTTTGCAGATAGGCGAGTGAAGACTTATCCAGTTGATCAATATCAACAAGCACCTTTGTACCAAAGCGAAGTTGATCTGCCAGTGATTGCAGCTCAGGAAACTGGTCCATCATTGCATCTACATAGGGTTGGTCAATTTGAAGTTTCATATTTTTTTAGTCCACTATCATGGCGTAACGTAACAGTTGGGCGATGTGTATCGGTTTATGGTCGCAACCTTCACGAATCTGGTGTTGGCAGGAGAAACCGTTGGCGACTACGGTAGCGTCCGGGTTGGTTCGCAGTGTTGGCAGCAGGCTGATTTCTGCCATTTGCATGGCCATATCGCAATGTTCTTTTTCAATACCAAAGCTGCCTGCCATGCCGCAACAGCTGGATTCAACCAGCTCAAAGTCCAGTTTGGGGATCAGTTTCAAAACTTTACGCATCGATTTCATGGCGCCGACGGCCTTTTGGTGACAGTGGCCGTGAACCAGAACCTTTTCTTCTAATGGTTTGAACTTGAGTTGAAAGCGCTTGGCCATTTTTTCTTTGGCAATGAACTCTTCAAACAGAATCGCTTTGTCCGCAATATGTTCGGCAATTTCACCCAAGCCAAGAAAACGATAATCGTCACGTATCGCCAATAAGCAAGCTGGTTCCAGCCCTATTACCGGGCGGCCCGTTTTTACATGCGGTGCTAATACATCCAGCACCTGTTGTGCATGGGATTTTGCTTCCTTGACCAAACCATTTGCCAGTTGGGTACGGCCACAACAGAGTGGTCTGGATTGTTTGTCAGGTTGAGCGATGTAGACTCGGTAGCCGGCGGCCTCCAATACGCTTAACGCCGCGTAGGCATTATTGGGGTTAAAGGTTTTCGTAAATGTATCAACGAAAATCACTACCTCGTTGTGTTCGTTTTCTTCGATAGGTGATTCGTAATCGCTGTACTTGAATTCGCGTTTTGCGGGTTCTGGCAGTGAACGTTTGCTGGTGATACCGAGTAGAATTTCGTTGAGTTTTGCCAAGGGGCGATAGCGATTATGCAGTGCAGGAATCTTTTTTAACCACGGAAAGCGATAGTACCAATCGGCGATATTGCCAAACAGCCGCGTGCGTAACGTTATTCCTTGTACAGCGTTGCGTTGCGCCAGATACTCAATCTTGATCATCGCCATATCGACGGCGTTTTCGCATTCGCGCTTACACCCTTTGCAACCCATACAGGTATCCATGACATGCGCCATGGCTTTATCCGCAAATGGTAGTTCACCTAGTTCGCCATTCAACGCCTGTTTTAGCAAGCGTACACGGCCCCCAGTAGAGAGATCGATCTCTTCAGAAGCGCGAAAACTTGGGCACATGACGCCTTTGGGTGTTGTTTCGCACAAACCACTTTTAATACATACCGCAACCGCTTTGGCAAAGTTGCCACCGGTTTTGGGAATGTCGGCATACGCATCGCCCATGCCGGCATCTTTGTAGCTTGACCAATCCAAATACGTTTTCATAACGCTTACAAAAGCAAAGCGAATGCCAATTGAATGATTTGGTCGGTGGATAGGTGATAAATGCGGTAAATACAATAGTTGGCAGGAAGTTTGCTCAACCCTGTTTATTGAATAAAAAGTGCATTACAGACCAATTTTGTCGGGTTTGGTACGTGGTAGATGCCACAGAGTTATGTAGATTGTCATAAACACGACCACGCAACGTATAGAGGTGATTCATGTCAGATTCGGATGTCGTTGAACTCAATGTGTCAGAAGTTAAGTCCTTACTGGAAGAGCGCAAAGTGCTGCTGCTCGATAATCGCGATCTTGAATCGTACAAGCAGGGGCATATTGATGGCGCAATGATGGCCCATGAGGGGTTGATTGAATCACTTATAAACAAAGGCGATAAAACAGTGCCAGTCGTTGTTTATTGTTATCAGGGGGCATCCAGTATGGATGTAGCCAAAGTATTTGATAGCTGCGGCTTTAAAGAGGTATACAGCATGATTGGCGGATACGCAGAGTGGAAGCGGAGCGCATAGTATGCCCGAGGATTCAATTGAGTTACTTCAGGCATGCCGGCAGGGGAATCTCAAGTCAGTCAGGGCGCTGCTTGAAAAAGGTGTGGATGTTAATCAGAGAAATGCTGATGGTAACACGGCGATTTGGTTGGCGTGTTATAGCGATAGCATCGACATCATAAAGCTGCTTGTTGCAAACGGCGCTGCCATCAACAATCAGAACAACGATGGTGTAACCGCGCTGGTATATGCCGCTTCTGCTGGTAAAAATGATGTTGTGAGATGTTTGTTGTCTCTTGGCGCAGATGCAACCCTTGAAACGCAAGATGGTTTTACAGCAATTGATCTGGCAGCCAGTTTGCCAGTGGTAAGAATGCTGCGCAACGCGGCTTAACTCGTATTAAGGAGTTGTTATGAGCAATATAGGTATTATATTCGGTTCAGACACAGGCTACACGCGCAAAGCAGCTAAACTCATGGCTAAAAAACTGGGTAAAGAGGTTGTGCCCAATAAACCGGTGAATATTAATCGTGTAACGGTAGAAGAGTTTCTTG
Source organism: Gammaproteobacteria bacterium (assembly GCA_050301075.1). Taxonomy (GTDB): domain Bacteria; phylum Pseudomonadota; class Gammaproteobacteria; order Tenderiales; family Tenderiaceae; genus JBNKYV01. The sequence continues at coordinate 5,996 of JBNKYV010000223.1, read as the reverse complement.
AATATGACATGATGATTCTCGGCACTCCTACTTATGGTCAAGGCGTTCTTCCCGGAAAAGATACCGGGATAGAGGCGGGCAGTTGGGCGGAGTTTCTGCCGCAATTAGAAGCCGATGCCATGAAAGGTAAAAAGGTTGCATTGTTTGGTTTTGGTGATCAACTCAAATACAGCGATCGTTACGTGAGTGCTATGGGTACGTTGTACGATGCACTTGTGGACAAAGGCGCTATTGTCGTTGGTAGATGGCCGACTGAAGGTTACGCATTTGATTACTCCAACGCCGTTCGCGATGATCTGTTTGTTGGGCTGGCGCTGGACGACAAAAACCAGCCAACACTCACGGATAAGCGCGTCGGCCAATGGTTGGAAATGATTCAGCCAGAATTTGAAAACGAATAGCGGGGTGATATATGAGCATCTATCTTAATGCGATTACTGGCAGTCGTGAACTGGAAGGTAGTTCTATCGATAAAGCCATTACGGCTATGGCAATACGCCTAAGCAAGTATAGAAACAGCCTCGACACTCAACCGGCTATGGCGATAGATTTAACCGTTATGCTGCCGGGTAAAAACTGTACGCCCGATTTTGAAGGCATGCGTATGACGCGTTTTTCTCCGGATGAAGGTTTGCTATATATGGAATCTGCTATTCCCGCGAAAATGTTGCATTCTGCTAATGCGGAGCAATACCTGTCAGCTTTGTTGGAGGATGCGATAGATAACGCTCAGGAGTTTTTTGTAGAGCAGGGTGTGTCGTTTGATGTGGAAGCATGTCAAGCCGCTATTTACACTTAGGTCTCTAGCGTTTTAAAAGTCATTTCAACTCGTAGCCCGGGGTGATTGTCCTTCATTATTAGCGTGGCGTTGTGTAGTTCGCACGCTGCCGTCACCAGGCTTAGACCTAGGCCATTGCCTGGGGTGCTCCGGTCTTTATCTAAACGCACAAAGCGCTGTTGTATGTGCTGGTACTCTGAAGCGGGCACTCCGGGGCCAGTATCACTGACGATTAACATTACAGAGCTTTTATCGGGCCTTAAGGTCTGAAGTGTGATTTGACTTCCCTTGTCCGAATATTTGATGGCATTTTCCAGCAGGTTGCTGATTGCCTGTGCAAGAAGATGACGCTTCCCCTGAATATATACTTTTGGGTGTGTTTGTATGCAAAGTGTTTGGTCATTGTCTTCAGCGCTACCTTGGTACAGCTCACCAACATCGCGCGAAAGTTCGCTTAAATTGATCTCTTCCCATTTTCCACGATAGGTGCCGGATTCAGCTTGTGCTATTTCCAATAGCGCGTTGAAGGTGCGAATCATATTATCGGTTTCGATAACCGCACGTTCCAGTGTTTCTCGATATTCACTCTTGTCGCGCGCTTCCAGTAACGTGACTTCCAAACGGTTACGTAAACGGGTGAGAGGATGGCGCAAATCGTGAGCAATATTATCTGTGACTTCGCGCATGCCTTTTATCAAACGCTCAACGTGATCCAACATCTTGTTGAGTTGTGTGACGATTTCATCAAACTCATCGTTACGTTCACTGGTATTGATGCGGCTACTAAAGTCCCCCAGGAGGATGTGGCGGGCGGTGTTGTTAATGGTGTCTACACGCTCTAGCATTTGATTGCCCATACGCCAGCCCAGTAAGAGTGTCATCCCTACGATAACAATTAATAGGATTACCATGGCGCTGAGCATGAACTCCTGCAAAGCAACCGCTTGCTGCACGCCGTGAGCAACAAGCAGTCGGCTGCCATCGGGAAGTTTGGTGGCAATCATCGGCCAGTAATCATATGGTTTAGTTGGGTTAGGTAGAATCTGTTTATCCCGTATCCAGATATTACTGACTTGGTGGTTGGTAAGCAGTTTCGGGGGCCAGGCTTTTAGGTCTCCTGCCAGTTTCTCTCCGCTTGGCGAAACTAACAGCAGATAGTGGCGATTCTCCGTTGCAACATCGAGCCGGTTGTTGATAATTTGTAACAGTCTTTTTCTACCCTGTATTAGGTCGATTTGTTTGAGTACACTGAGCTCGTACTCGAGGCTGGCGGTGATCTGGGTGTCGACAAAGCGGCTATGTGCCCAATACAGTACGCTTAGTCCGAGACCGATGAGCAGTGCATAATAGATCGCGTAGCGCAGTGCCAGGCGAATCGCGGCAGTGTTAAGTAATCTACTTAGACTCACTGAGTCGATACCCTCGGCCACGAATGGTGTGAAGTAGCGGATGCTCGAAATCTTTATCGATCTTGCTGCGCAAGCGGGAAATTTGTGTATCGATAACATTCGTGTCGGGATCGAAATGAAAATCCCATACCTGTTCCAATAGCATGGTTCTGGAAACGATTTGATCAGCGTGTTGCATCAAATATTGTAGGAGTTGAAACTCCTTGGGTTGCAAGCGAATTTCGCGATTTGCCCGGCGCACCTTATGACTCATAAGGTCCAGTTCCAAGTCACCCACTTTCAGCAGTGTGGTTTGTGTGTTTTCTGTGCGCCGGCGTCTTAATACTTCAATGCGCGCCAGCAGCTCTCCAAATGCGTAGGGTTTGACTAGATAGTCATCGCTCCCTGCGCGTAGCCCCTTGATGCGATCATCGACATTGCCTAGTGCGCTGAGAATCAGTACGGGAGTGTTGTTGTTGTCTGCACGCAGCATGCGGATAATCGATAGTCCGTCGCGTTCCGGTAGCATGCGGTCGATTATCAAAACTTCGTAGCTGCCAGTGAGTGCCATATGTAATCCGGCATCGCCATCACGGGCGTGGTCGACGACATATCCGCTCTCTGTCAATCCTTTAACCAGATATTCGGCGGCAGCGGCATCATCTTCTATTAACAAAATACGCATTGCGAAATTAAACACCTTCAACGCAATAGTGTGAGTAGGGAAGAGTGAGACCATTAACCAAAGCAAAGGTTCTGCTCTGGTTAATGGCGATGGATAAAAAAAGGCCCGGGCGTTACGGGCCAAAGGGAGTTTTATCTGCGTGCGTGGAGGTTCATACGCAGATTTTCGTTCTCTGAAATGAGGAGGTGGTATTGTTTAAATGGGTAACTATCGACATCAAATATGTCTGGTTGAGATGCGGGGGATGATGCCAGCTGATGAGTCGCGGGGGCTTCGTGCTCCGCTTGGGGGGAGGCGGATTGTGCGTCTCTTTCGTTGGATGAGCCAGAATTCGCCAATGCGCTACCGCTGATAACGGCGCCTGCTACAAGCGCCATAACGCTTTTTTGCCAGATCAGTTTCATTGTTGCTCTCCTGTATAAATACTGAGAGCAAGCTTAATCTGCTGTGCCTTGCTGCGATCTTTCCATTACATTACAAATTGGTAAGGTACATTTCAGATTTGTTACGTTGGTTTTTTCTTGTTAACTGTGTAGACGTTCCTGTACCAAAACCAAGGCATCTCTTAAGGCCTCTATTCGCGTTTGTTTTAGTTGGGGGGGATTGAATTTATCTAACACTCCCTGTTTCAACAACGTGGCATGCACTGTTTTTTTGCAACCTACGATATAAACCTCACATCCTCTATCCCGGCTACCATTTATCATGTCATCCAGTGCGTGTGTGGACGTGAAGTCGATCTGTGGCACATCGGATAGATCAAGTACCAGAACGTCATAGGCATTAAAGTTAGCTAGGCGTCGTGCGATGCCTTTAGCAGCACCAAAGCTCATAGGGCCTGATATGTGATAGAGAAGAATTCTGCCATTAGCCTCTTTCAGAATCTGTTTCTCTTCTTTTGATAGTGGGGACTCTTCCCCTGGCGTGGTCACAGCTGTCACTGAATCCAGCTGCAAATTTACCATGCGTTGCATGAAGATAAATGATGCCATCACCATGCCGATTGCGACCGCCGAGATCAAATCAACAAATACTGTAGTGAAGAAAACAGTTAGCATTACCAGCACACTACTGCGGGGGATCTTATGTATACGTTTAAGATAATCCCAGTCGATAATGTCAGCCCCCACTTTAACCAGAATGCCAGCTAACACCGCATGGGGAATATATTGTGCGATCTTGCCTGCACCAAGTACCACCGCTAGCAATACTGTTGCATGTAACACGCCTGAGATGGGGGTGCGCCCACCGGCGCGCACGTTTACGACAGTACGCATGGTGGCACCTGCGCCGGGTAGGCCGCCAAAAAAACCCGCCAGGCTGTTACCGATACCTTGGCCAATGAGTTCGCGATCAGAGTTGTGATAAGTGCGCGTTATATTGTCAGCCACGAGTGACGTCAATAAAGAGTCAATGCTGCCTAATGCGGCAAGCATGAGTGCTGATTTCAACATGTCTGGTAATAATTCCAGTTCGAATGTTGGCATTTGAGGGGAGGGCAGACCATGTGGAATATCTCCCAATACTGCGGCATCCCCTAAACGGTATACAGTGTTGCCGTTTTCAATGGCGCTGATGATGTCGCCACCCTGCCAGAAGTAGAGTGCTAGGCTTCCTCCCACCAAGGCAATCAACGGCGCGGGTAGAATACGATTGATGCGAGCCGGTAGCAGATAAACCGTTGCCAACGCTAGCATACCCAAAGCCAAGTCTGCATATACAGGGCTGTTTACAATCTCTGGCAACGCCATAGCGGATGCAAGAGGACCAGATTGCGCTGTATGACCGAACATGGGACCAATCTGTAACAGGATGATAATGACCCCAATGCCGGTCATAAAACCCGAAATGACAGAGTGGGATATCTGGTTAATAAACTTCCCCAGCTTCATCATGCCGAAAAGAATCTGGAATAACCCACCCATTATCACTACGGTAAAGGCCAGAGCTGCACCTTGGGTCGGGTTGTCTGGAAACATAGACGTGTATTGGGTAAAGATTGCCGCCATAACAACGGTCATTGGGCCTGTTGGGCCAGAGACTTGTGCCGGTGTCCCACCACATATCGCGGCAAACAAGCCAACGAATATGGCGCCATAGATGCCGGCAATCGGCCCGGCACCAGAGGCAACGCCCATCGCGAGCGCAAGCGGTAGCGCAACCACTGCAGCAGTCAAGCCGCCGTAGATATCGCCACGAATATTGTTCAAATGGAGACCGTAAAAAAATTTCATACACTTAATATAAGCGATTAGAAATAGATTAGGTATTGGTTAGGGTAAGTTTTTTTGTGGATTCAACAGTTGGGGGGATGTTGGCCAAGAGCGGGTATTCTGTCCGGCTTGGATCAAGAGTGCAGGGGGGGGGCTGAGTTTTATCTCCCCCCCCTGCATCCGATTAGTAATTGGTGTTAAACGCTTTGTAGCCAGGCTTTCCTTCCCCAGACCCTGCAACGTTTTGTTTGATGGTTGAGCTTAGGCTGGAAAACTTTCCGTTGGCTTTCGCGAGTTCGCGATCTAATGCCTTAATGTCGCTTTCTTTCACTGCTTCAGTTAGAAATACATGGTTTTTCCCGGTGTTGGATGTAAACGAAAGGCCGTTGACTCCACGGATAAGTAAACTTTTAGATTGGGGTAGCAGGTCTGAAAATGCGCTGGAGAGTTGTTCAACATAAATGGTACTGTTTTCGGGGTGAGGAGAGCCTGACATACAAGCAAGCAGATTAACCTTGCCTGTTTCCACATTCATTCTCTCTACCCAGTTTCTGAATCCCGCCTGATGCCATAAGTGTGAGGCAAAAGTGCTTGGTGGCATGTCACTTCTGCGCCCTTCGACGACTTCCCAGTTGCCATGTGTGAGAATAAAGACTTTGCTTACATGTTTAGCATTTGAGGTTTCTAAAAAAGCTTTCATTGTTGATGCAGATTCAAACACCGGTACTTCGTCATCAGCAAAATCATACTTTTCGGTCTTTTTGATGAGTTTTTTGGCAATGTAACCAGCGCTGGCCTTATGGTCATCGACCTGATCATGTCGTCCCAGCACGTATATGATAGCAATACTCATAAAGATTCCTTTTTAAAATGAGAATTGATTTGCTTTTGTTTTTAATAACTAAGTAAGGAATGCATGTGTACCTTATTCT
>JBNKYV010000222.1:0-10289 GCA_050301075.1 Gammaproteobacteria bacterium | reverse complement strand
GACATGCCCAGCAGGGTAATGCTCTTGTGTTCCCAGTTCCTGAATTCTTCTACCGACAGTTTCACGTCATGCTCCTTACATTGGATGGGACTATTGTATTGCAGCCTGCTGAATCTTTCATTATCGACGGAGCGTTCAGGAGGGTGAGGACTAATTAATGTTACGTCAAATGGCGCCGATTAAGTGATTGGCGTTTTTGTTTTTGGCTTATTTGTGAGCCGATCGTAAACATTGAGCGGTAGGTAATAATGGATAATCAAAATTCAGACTTGTCCCTGGTGCTAGTGGTCGATGATGATCCCCTAGTGCGTAAGCTGATTGGAAACAAGCTGAAGAATAAATATGCCATTACCGAGGCCCCTAGTGGCGAGGTGGCATTAGAGCTGCTGACTACCGGGCTTTCCCCGTCGACCATCCTGCTGGATATCAAGATGTCTGAAATGAGTGGTCTTGAGGTGTGCAGTAGTATTAAGGGAAATGAGGAGACTAAGGATATTCCTGTGATTTTTGTCTCTGGCCTGGATAGTACCGAGGAGCGCATCGCAGGCTACGATGCGGGGGGTGATGATTATCTGGTGAAACCGTTTGATGTTGACGAGCTGTGCGAAAAGGTGGATGTGAGTGTCTCCAACTACGGCAAAATTCTTGCGCTAAAACAAAACTCCAGCTTCGCAACAGAAACCGCCATGCAGGCGATGACCTCCAGTGGTGAGATGGGGGTTGTATTAGAGTTCTATCGCCATAGCTTTACCTGTATGGAGTACGGCGAATTGGCGCAGAGCCTGTGCGAGTCGCTGACGCGTTACGGCTTGGCCAATGTTGTGCAGATTGTTTTGCCAAATGGCGAGACCGAGAATGTTGATAGTGGGGGTGTCGTCAAACCACTGGAAGTGAGTCTACTGGAAAAGCTCAGGGATAAGGACCGTATTCTCCATTTCGGCGCGCGTACCGTGTTGAATTATCCTCATGTTTCTGTGTTGATTAAAAATATGCCCATTGATGATGATTCCAAATATGGGCGTTACAAAGATCATTTGGCATTGTTGATTGAGGGGGCTGGGGTGCGTGTAGAAAACATGATCGCTTCCGCCATGATTGCGCGCCAAAAAAGGGCCTTGGAAGGCCTTCTCGACAATATCAAAACAGCCTTACACGAAATGCACGAGACCCATGAGAGGAGCAAAAACTCGAGTCGGGAAACAGTGCAGGCGCTTCTTCGTCACATGGAAGGGGCTTTCTTGTCTGCAGGGTTGACCGAGGAGCAGGAAGAGTCTTTTATTACGATGATCGAGCGCAGTGGTGATGAGTTGATTGAGCTATACGAGAGTGGCTTGTCGATTGAAGAGCCATTTCAGGCGATTCTCAAAGAGATTGAGTCCATCATTCCCAAGGATTAACTATCCTTTTAATTGTGTCTCCATAAAGGCGACAAATTTCTTCAATTTCAATATTGAGCTGCGTGCTTCTGGGTATATTGCGTAATATTCAGTGCGTGGTGAACTCCAGTCTGGCAGTACCTGAATCAACGGCGAGTTTTGCTCTTCGTGAGGCGTGCGTAGGTCAGGCAATAATGCAATTCCCACTCCTTCTGTAGCCAATTGGCGAATGGTGAGATAGTCATTAATGGTGACGCGTGGCGTAATGGCAAAGCTCTTGGTGCCATCAGGGCCTGAGAGTTTTAACTTCCCCGGTGTGTTGTACTCCTGCATCAGCAACAGATTGTGCTGTTCCAGCTCCTTGGGATGAGTGGGAGCGCCGTGTTCGTGAATGTAGTCTCGGCTGGCATAAAAAAGCATGGCCACCGTACCCAGGGAACGGTTGAGTAGGCGGCCATCACTAGTTGGAACTGCCTGAATGGAAAGATCAAATCCTTCCTCTATTACATCTATTTGCCTGCTTGTCAGCGTTAATTGCAGCTGAATGTCTGAATACTGCTTTAAAAATTCACTCATCAGGGGCGTGATGAGCTGTTGCCCTACGATATTTGAGGCGCCAACGCGCAGCAACCCGCCGGGAGAGACGGGTTGCTGGGTTATGGAGAGTCCGGCCGAGTTGGCCTCTTCAAGCATGCGCTGGCAGTGCTGGAAGTAGATTTCGCCCGCTTCAGTGAGGTGCAGGCGGCGGGTAGTGCGCTCGAGCAGGCGCACGCCAAGCTCGTTTTCAAGGCGGGAAATTCTGCGGCTTACGTTTGATTTCGGGAGGCCAAGCGTATTCGCGGCAGCGGTAAACCCACCGGCTTGAACTACTTTGGCAAAGGCAGCCATGTCATTGAGATCGTGAAGTTTTTGCATCGTGTCTCGTTGGCAATCCTTGCGTAAATCCAAAAAAAGAGAAAGGGGAGATGTCCAGTCCCCCCTTAGAGGGCGCCCGATCAGGAGGCGGTCGTCACGGTGCGCAATTGTTCCCCTGGTAGAACAATGAAAATCAATATACACGCCATTGTTCTAAAAGTAAAACAATATAAGGGGCAAAACTGATGGACTGTTCTATTCAAAGCAACAATTGGCTCGAGAAGGGGGAATTTAGGAATCAATAAGAAGGGCGGAAGGCGGTGGGCTTAAAAGTCACCGTATTTCTGGGACTTAAACGTGCAAATTGCTATATTGATGTCTGTACCCGGAGTTAAAAGGAAAATACGCGATGCGCTATCGCACATTGGTCAGCACGGATGTTCTGGCTCGTCACATCTCTGATCCCAACTGGATCGTTATCGATTGTCGTTTTTCACTGGCGGATACCACAGCTGGAGAGTTTGCCTACAGTCAGGGCCACATTCCCGGTGCTTACTACGCGCATCTGGATCGTGATTTGTCATCTGCTATCACCGAAACAACAGGCCGTCATCCGCTACCCTCAGTCGACGATTTTTGCCAAACACTCGGTGGGTGGGGGATCAGCTCCGCGTCACAGGTCGTGGTATACGATGATGCCAATGGCGCCTTTGCTGCACGGCTTTGGTGGATGCTGCGCTGGGTGGGGCATGTCGATGTCGCGGTGTTGGACGGCGGCTGGAACAAATGGAAAGCCGATGGCTGGGAAGTGCAAATGCAACCGCACTCAGCATTGCCCGCCATGTATAAAGGTGATGCCCTGCGTGATGCATGGCTGAGCTGTGATGAAGTGCAAGCTCATCTGGCGCACAAAGACATTCTGTTGTTAGATGCGCGAGCACCAGAACGCTATCGCGGCGAAGTTGAGCCCATAGACCCGGTTGCTGGCCATGTGCCAGGCGCAGCGAATCGCCCCTTTCAGGAGAATCTTGATCGCTTTGGCCTATTCAAAACGCCACTGCAGCTTAATAAAGAGTATGAACAGTTGATTGCAGGCCGCACACCAGAGCAGGTAGTGCACATGTGTGGTTCCGGGGTTACGGCTTGTCATAATTTATTGGCGATGGAGCATGCGGAACTGACGGGGTCCAAGCTGTATGCTGGGTCTTGGAGTGAATGGATTCGGGATATTGAGAGGCCGGTTGGAAAAGGTGGGTAAAGGCGTTAGGTGTGAGGCGTTTGTCTGTATTGTTTTATCGTTGTGCGTGCAGAGTGTGTGATATTCGTCATCAGCTTTGAGCTGTTTGGGTTCAACAGTATTTCAATCGCTGCGCGGCATGAGACCAGTCCACGGGATCCATGCCCTGTATTTACAAATAACCCTTCTAGATATTTTGCCATGGGATAATTTCTTGCGGCTTTGCCGTGATAGAGATCGTTGTAGTTCTCATCGAAAAACGCAATATCTGGTACAGGCCCCGCAATCGGTAAATGATCTTGAGTCGATGTGCGAAATGCAACTCGGCCACTATCAATATTCCGTGCGTCGAATTCGGGTAGTGCTTGCTTTAATTGTTGCAATATTTCTTGGTCATCTGCCTCTAGTCGCTCTGGTGTCTCGTCTTCTATGGCATAGGTTGCGCCTGTGCAGTGTTGTCTCTGATAGGACGGGATAATGTACCCATCATAACAAACTGGCGTTTTAAGTTTTTTGCTCTCTTCTGTTTCCGGCAGATAGGCAATTTGCCCCCTGACTTTTTGTAGTTTCAGAATATCAGTGCCCAGCAACTGTTCTGCATCATAACCGTTGGCGACAATTACAATGCAAGCTTCTGCGATACATGTGTTGTTATCGAATACTTGCCAGCTGTTTTCTAACTGTTTAAGTGAAATCGCTTCGGTATTGGTAATGATTTTAATGTTGTGTTGTTGATCTTTGATCAGCCATTTGCACAACTGCGGTGGTTGCAGCCAGCCACCCATTGGAAAATAGAAAGCAGGTTGTCGTAGTTTTGTGCCACTGATTTCACTAGCTTCTTCTGCGCTTACAAACTGTAATACTTCATCTGGCAGTTTCAGTTTTTTGAATTTCTCTATTTTCTTTTCAGTAGCGAGTTGAATCACTCCACTCTGATGCCAGGAGAGCGTTGAGTCTTGCTGTTTGAGTTCGTTAAGCCAATGTGTGGTGTGCAGAAAAGCACTTAAATAAAACTGACCATCCGGGCTCATGTCAGCTGTGAGGCGAGGCATGACAACACCACTATGATTGCCTGAAGCGCCTTGTGCTAATTCGGCATGGCGCTCGATTAATGTCACCTGCCAGCCGCATTTGGCTAACGCGTGCGCGCTGGTGCAGCCCGCTAATCCGCCGCCGATGATAAGCGCTGTTTTTTCTTTTGCTGTGTAACCTTCGTAGTGAAACCACGGTTGCTCCGGATGAAAGTGTTGTGGCGTTTCGTAGTGGCCGATGAGCATGTCGCGTTTGCGGCCGAAACCTTTTTGCGTTTTCACTTCAAAGCCAACGCTCTTTAGACCACGCTTAACGATGCCTGCGGCAGTGAAGGTGGCGAAAGTTGCTTGTGGTTTGCTTAAACGGGCGATTTGTTTGAAGAGCTGTTCTGTCCACATGGCCGGGTTTTTGCTGGGTGCAAAGCCATCTAAAAACCATGCATCGACTTTAGCATTCAGGTCGCTGTACATCTCTGTTGCATCGCCCAACATCAGTGAGAGTGTAATGCGGCCATTAAGCAGTTCGCGTTGGTGCAGACCGTGAACCAGTGGAGGGTAGTGTTTAAATAACTCTTCAGCGAACTCTTTTAATGTTGGGTGCGCGGTTAGCGCCTTCTTTAGATCGTTTAGCGTGAGTGGATGCTTCTCTACCGAGATAAAGTTTAAGCGGGCATCTTCTGGTGCGTATCTAATCCATTGATCAACCGCGCACAAAAAATTAAGCCCGGTACCAAACCCTGTCTCTGCAATAGTAAATTCTGCGCTGTCAGGCCACCGCTCCGGTAGTTTATTACCTTCGATGAAAACGTACTGCGTCTCTTCTATTCCACCTTCATTAGAGAAGTAGATGTCATTGTGCTCAGTGCATCGTGGTATAGCATCGTCCCATTCGAGTTGAGCGGGAATAATAGGGTGGTAGCGCGGCATTAGGTATTACTTTTGTAAGGCGCGTGTTTTTTGCACCATGCGTTGAATCGATTCATCTGAAGCCAGTTCTACAATCTCATCCAATGGCAGCCATGCTAGGTCGTGAGATTCATCACTAATGACCAGATCTGCATGGCGGTCTGCTTCCAGTAGAAAACGTACATCGTAGTGGTAGTGATCTGGTTCGTCTTTGCGGGCAGGGATTAAGTGCACATCTACATCGAAGATATCGTCCGAGACTGGATGCAGGTTTTTTAACCCTGACTCTTCCAGTCCTTCGCGCATGGCAACGTTGAGTGTGTTGCTGTCGCCATCTGAGTGCCCACCGAGTTGTAGCCAGCGATCAAGTTTACGATGGTGAGTGAGCAGGGCGTGCGTGCGTTCTTTGTCGACGATCCAGGCGGAACCGGTGATGTGCCCAACTTTCAGGCTGCGCTCAAAACAGTCGGGATAGGTATCCACAAATTGAATAATGTCGTCGAGCATCTTTTGCTCGAGAGTGTCAGTGGTTGTGTATTGCGCTAGTTTGTTTGCGAGAAATTGACGGTGCATGTGTAAACGGCCTGAAAAAAATCAGAGCGTATTTTAACACCATGTAAGCCGTTATTAGGTTGGGTGAATCAGCCGCTGGCAAGCGAGGTGGTATGTATACCTTTGATGACCTCTTCAGCGAGCAGTTCCGGTACGAATTTGGTGAGCGTTTTGTTCGCGCCTGCTCGCTCGGCTTGCTCAGCGTTGACCTGCCCATCTAGTGAGGTATGGAGCAGGATGTACATGCCGCCAAAGCGCGCATCAGCTCGAATCTCACGCGTTAGTTGATAGCCATCCATCTCGGGCATTTCAATGTCAGAGATAACCACGGGGATCATATCGCGCGCCATATGGGCATCTCGGGTGTGTTCTTTGATGAGTTTGAGAGCCTCTGCACCGTCGTTGGCGGTCAGGTATGGAACGCCGAGTTGGTCTAGTGTGCGGGCTGTTTGCGTACGAGCGATGGAGGAGTCGTCAACGACCAGCACATGGCGGTCCTTAATGTATTCTCGTAGATCTTCTGTTAACTCCTGCGTATCCGCAGGCAGTATGTCGGTATGGATGATTTGGCCAAGCACTTTTTCCACGTCGATAATTTGTACCAGCCCATTTTCGGTACGAATGACGCCGGTGATATATCCATCGGTGACACCGCTGGGAGGCGGCAGCACATCTTTCCAGTCGCTGACGATAATGCGCTCAACGCCTGTTACCATGAAGCCCTGGGTGCGACGATTGAATTCGGTGATGATAACTTTACGTTCGTTGCCGTTGTTTGATGAGGTGCGGCCGATGGCAACGCCCAGGTCAATAACGGGAATGCTACGACCACGCAGCTCCGCCACTCCCAGTATCGTGTAGTTGGACTGGGGGATTTGCGTAAGATGAGGGCAGGGGATAATTTCCTTTACTTTCAATACATTAATGCCAAACGACTGACGGCCGTTCAGTGTGAAAAGCAGTATCTCCAGCCGGGTGGCGGCAGACGCTTTATTCTGCGTATTCATCGCATCTCCAGAAAAACAAAGGTAGCCCTATATAGAGTCTTTTCGGTCATCATTAGGGTTTCTTTATGCGCCTAAGTGGTTGTTCACGTTACAATGGCGCTTTGGCTAAACGAAGCAATATGGTAGGTTGTTTCGTTGTAAACCATTTTCTATTGATATGAGGCTAATACATGGTTGTTTTTTCAACAAATTTCGGTGATATCAAACTAGAGATGATGCCCGAGGAAGCTCCGGTCACCGTTGAGAACTTTCTGAAATATGTAGATGAAGGTTTTTTTGATGGCACCATCTTTCATCGCGTGATTCCCGGATTTGTCATCCAAGGTGGTGGTTTTACTTCCGATATGGAGCAAAAAGCAACGCACGATCCCATCAAAAACGAAGCTGACAATGGCGTGAAAAACCTGCGTGGCTCACTGTCTATGGCGCGCACCCAAGTGGTTGATAGCGCAACTTCGCAATTTTTCATCAATTTGGTGGACAACGCGTTTCTGGATCACGGTGAGCGTGACTTTGGCTATGCAGTATTCGCCAAAGTTGTTGATGGCATGGATGTGGTCGACAAAATTGCTGCCGTACAAACCGCTGATTACGGCATGCATCAGAACGTGCCGGTTGAACCTGTGGTGGTGAATTCAGCCAAGCGCGTCGACTAATATACGGGGTCTCGAAGTAATGGCTCGAGATAACCCGATCTCTGCAGGGGTAGCGGTTGTTCGCCAAAATGATGGTGAGTGGCACTACCTGCTGCTTCGCGCCTATCAGCATTGGGATTTTCCAAAAGGCCTGGTTGAAGAAGGTGAACAGCCACTCCAGGCCGCGATGCGTGAAGTGGAAGAGGAGACCACGCTGACTGGACTCCAATTCAACTGGGGATATACTTTCTACGAAACAGCGCCATACGGTAAACACCGTAAGATTGCGCGCTATTACATTGCTGAATCGGCTACTGGGGAGGTAGCTTTGCCTATTAATCCTGAGCTGGGGCATCCAGAGCATGAGGAGTTCTGTTGGGTTTCGCACCAACAGGCTTATGATCTCGTGTCTCCACGTGTGCACCTTGTGTTGGATTGGGTTGAGCGTGTAATGAATGGCGACGAATAGCCAGTAAACATCTGTTTTTTATAAAAGAACTTGTAGTATTTGTATTAAATAACTTAGTGCTTTTGCCGTTAATGATGGTAGGGGTGGTAATAAGCTTATTTTGATCTGTATGACATGTTCGAATGTGTCGCTCTACATTTTTATTTGAATAAGGGATCATTCACGTGCGGATTGCGATAGTTGAAGACGACATCGACCAGGCAAGGTTGTTAGAGCTGTGGCTTAAGGAGGTTGACTACGAGTGCTACCTGTTTGGCTCAGGCTCTGAAGCAATGAAGGCGCTACAAAAAGAATCGTTTGATTTGCTGTTATTGGATTGGTTGCTACCCGATGTGGATGGCGATGACGTACTCGCATGGGTACGCAGCAATATGGATTGGCGTATCCCCGTTATCTTTGTCACGCAACGTGATGAGGAAGAGGATATTGCCTATGCTCTTGAGCACGGGGCGGATGATTACATTGTAAAACCAATCAAGCCACTTGAACTGAAGGCGCGTATCAAGGCGCTCACCAGACGTTTGAATGGTTCGGATAAAGAGCGCAAACAACAATCGCTTAAGTGCGGCGTATACCATTTTGATATGGAGCTGCATCAGGCGTTTGTTGATGGTGAAGAGGTCGTGCTAACCCAGAAAGAGTTTGAACTTGCGGTTTTTTTCTTTCGCAACATTGGCCGTTTATTGTCGCGTTCCTATCTGTTGGAAACCATCTGGGGGCATAGCTCCGAGATCAATACTCGCACGCTGGATACGCACATCAGTCGCTTAAGAAAGAAACTGCAATTTGGTGAAGAAACCGGCTATCAGCTGCGCTCTATCTATCATCAAGGTTATCGCCTCGAGGGACCATCCGAGTAGGTGTAAAAAATATGCCTGTATGATCGCCGAACAAATGTTCGGCGCTATACAATAGCGCATATGAATTTACCCATACGCCAAGTGTTGCCTGAGCTTCTGCAGGCGTTACAAAGTTCTCCCAATATTGTGCTTCAGGCGCCACCCGGTGCCGGTAAAACCACTTGTGTTCCTTTGGCATTGCTGGATCAAGCTTGGCTAGGTGATAAGAAAATTATCATGCTGGAACCTCGTCGTTTGGCGGCACGCGCGGCGGCGCGTTTTATGGCGGGTTCTCTTGGTGAGAAGGTGGGGCAAACAGTCGGCTACCGTGTGCGCATGGATAGTTGTGTAGGGCCAGACACGCGCATAGAGGTTGTCACTGAAGGTATCTTAACGCGCTTGTTACAGCGCGACCCCGAATTAAGTGATGTTGGCATCGTTATCTTCGACGAGTTTCACGAGCGCAGCTTGCAGGCAGATCTGGGTTTGGCTTTGTGCTTGGAGAGTCAGGCGGTGCTGCGTGAAGATCTTAAGTTATTGGTGATGTCTGCCACGCTTGATGGCCAGGCCGTTGCGAAGTTGATGGGGGATGCGCCCATCGTTAGTAGTGAAGGGCGCCAGTATCCTGTAGAGATTGAATATCTGCCACCCAAAACACGTGGTCAGCGAAGTGATTTAGTCAGCGATGTGGTTGCAGCCGTGCGTTCCATGTCGCAGCGTGAGCAGGGCAGTATGTTGGTGTTTCTGCCCGGTGCTGGCGAGATCAATAAAGTGGCTAATCTGCTAGCGCAGCCGTTGTTGGGGAATGATGTGATTGTTGCGCCACTCTATGGCGGGCTTGATCAAAACCAGCAAGATACGGCAATTGCACCACCGCCTGCCGGCAAGCGTAAAGTGGTGTTGGCGACGAATATTGCAGAAACCAGTCTGACGATAGACGGGATTCGTATCGTGATCGACAGTGGCCTGATGCGCGAACCGCGTTTTGATCCCGGCAGTGGTATGACGCGCTTGGAAACTGTCGCTATTCCACAATCTTCGGCTGAACAGCGTAAAGGGCGTGCGGGGAGATTGGAGCCCGGTATCTGTTTGCGCCTGTGGCCGCAGAGTCGCCATCTGTTGCCTTTTGCCACGCCTGAGATTGCGGCGGCGGATCTGGTGCCATTGGTGTTGGAGTTGGCGCAATGGGGCGTTGCAGATGCGAGTGAACTGAGCTGGTTAACGTTGCCTCCTCAAGGCGCTTACGCGCAGGCGCAGCAGTTGTTACAGGTGTTGGGTGCTCTGGATGATGCCTTGCGCATTACTGAGCATGGTCGACAGATGGCAAAACTGCCCATGCATCCTCGTCTGGCGCATATGTTGTTGCAGGCCAAACGTTACGG
>JBNKYV010000221.1:0-5300 GCA_050301075.1 Gammaproteobacteria bacterium | reverse complement strand
TGGATTTAGCCAAGAACCTTGGCAACCTGCCCGGCAACATCTGTACACCCAGCTATCTGGCAGAAACAGGCCTCTCGCTGGCCAAAGAGTACAAGAACTTAGAAACAGAAGTGCTGGAAGAGGCGCAGATGGAAGAGCTGGGCATGGGTTCTTTCCTGTCAGTCTCGCGCGGTAGCCGTGAACCTGCCAAGCTCGTCGTCATGAAATACAGCGGCGGCAAAAGCAGTGAAAAGCCTTATGCGCTTGTCGGCAAAGGCCTGACTTTCGATGCCGGCGGCATCTCACTGAAACCAGCCGCCGCCATGGATGAGATGAAATATGACATGTGTGGCGCAGCTAGCGTATTCGGCACCATGAAGGCCATTGCTGAACTGAAGCTACCCATCAACGTAATCGGTGTTGTACCTGCCAGTGAGAACCTACCGGATGGCCAGGCGAATAAACCTGGCGATGTGGTCACCAGCATGTCTGGCACCACTATTGAGATTCTCAATACCGATGCGGAAGGGCGCCTGATTCTGTGTGATGCACTGACCTATACCGAGCAATTCAACCCGGAAACGGTGATCGATATCGCGACGCTGACTGGCGCTTGTGTGATCGCGTTAGGCAAGCATGCCTCTGGCTTGCTGGGCAATCACAGCCCACTGATTCATGACCTGCTCAATGCTGGCAAAACCAGTGGCGACCGCGCCTGGGAGCTGCCACTGTGGGAAGAGTATCAGGAACAGATCGAAAGCCCGTTTGCAGATATTGCCAATGTGGGCGGCCGCGAAGGCGGAACGATTACCGCCGCATGCTTCCTGTCGCGCTTCACTAAAAAATTCCAGTGGGCGCATCTGGATATCGCGGGTACCGCATGGCGATCGGGCGAAAACAAGAGCGCAACGGGCAGACCTGTTCCTCTGCTGACTCAGTATCTGCTGGATCGTTGTGCCGAGAAATAAACCGCTGTAACCTTAGCAGTATGTATTAAACACCTGCGGAATACTCCGCAGGTGTTGCCGTATTCAAAGGGATTATCCGGTTCCGTATGACACAAGTCGACTTCTACATACTGCAAGAGAACAACACAGCCAATCGCGAACAGTTTGCCTGTCGCGTCGTTGAAAAAGCCTATCGGCTTGGCTATCAGGTCTACATTCACACTCACGATCCTCAGCAAGCAACGCGCGTGGATAACCTGCTCTGGACATTCAACCAAGGCAGCTTTATTCCGCATGGCGTTGAAGGTGACCCTGTTTCTACAGATGCGCCCGTAGTAATTGGCCACACAGCAGAGCTTCAAGACCAAAACCATAGCCAACAGCGCCAGGTGTTAATCAATCTCGCCCCGGATGTACCGCTTTTTTTCAGCTCGTTTGACCGCGTGGCAGAGGTGATCGACCAACAGCAGGAAAATAAAACCAGCGGCCGTGAACGCTATCGCTTTTACCGTGACAGGGGCTACCCCCTGGAAAACCACAACATAAACTGATGCCAGTCTCCAATTTAAAATAAGTATGAGCGACGACAAAAAAACGAAAAAACCTCAACTGGAAGAGATACCGGCGGTCCTTGCCAATGATCCGCTTCCGGTACTGCAAGATATCGTTGCTACACAAGCCACCGCACCAGAGAAAGTGGCCACTGCGTCTTCAATAAAACATCTGGTTGATGCAGCGATTGATCTACGTCTGAGCCGCTTGGCAGATGCCATTGAACAGCGCTTCACAGAGATGGACCAGATTCCCCAAGAGCTAACACCGGCCCAGATAGGCCAGACGATTTCCGCAGCGCTACGTCGAAACACACGCTCCGTACCCGGCGTTAATAAAGAAGCCCAAACATCACCCGCAAATAAGGTACAATCTGTGCCCCCTGGTTCAGGCACCAGCACTCAAGCCAGCAGCCCTGCGGCACCGCGCATTGAGCATGATTGGTATCAGAACTGGAAAAAGGCAAATGCCGTGCAGCTTGATCGCTCGCAATCAGGAGCTGGCGCCCCATCAGCAAGGCCAAAGGTAGCGCCGCGCCCCAAAGTAGAAAAAAGAATCGAGCGCAGCACAGCACCACAAGAAATTAAAGCGGAAGTGACAACCAGTATGGAAAAAACATACAACCCATCGGCAATTGAACAGCGTTGGTACAAGACTTGGGAAGACAAGGATTACTTTGCCCCATCAGGCGAAGGCGAACCCTACTGCATCATGATTCCACCCCCCAACGTCACTGGTAGCCTGCACATGGGCCATGCGTTCCAAGACACGATCATGGATGCGCTAACCCGTTATCACCGCATGAAAGGCCACAACACCCTGTGGCAGGCAGGTACAGACCACGCCGGTATCGCCACCCAAATGGTGGTTGAACGCCGCTTGAATGCCCAGGGCAAAACACGTCACGACCTTGGCCGCAAAGCCTTTACCGATCAAGTATGGAAATGGAAAGCAGAATCTGGCGGCACCATTACTCGTCAGTTACGCCGCATGGGCGCGTCACTGGATTGGTCTCGTGAGCGCTTCACGATGGACGATGGTCTGTCAGAAGCGGTACGTGAAGTCTTTGTTCGCCTCTATGAAGAAGACCTGATCTACCGCGGCAAGCGCCTGGTGAACTGGGATCCGGTTCTGCACACCGCCGTATCTGACCTTGAGGTTATCTCCCAAGAAGAAGATGGCAATATGTGGCACTTCCGCTACCCACTGGCCGACGGCAGTGGACACGTTGTGGTAGCCACCACTCGTCCAGAAACCATGTTGGGTGATACAGCAGTCGCCGTTAACCCGGATGACGATCGCTACAAACACCTGATCGGCAAAGAGATCGCCCTGCCACTGACTGGCCGCATGATTCCGATCATCGCTGATGATTATGTGGATGCAGAATTTGGTACAGGCTGTGTGAAGATCACACCTGCCCATGACTTCAACGACAACGCCATTGGCCAACGTCACAACCTGCCAATGATCAACATCTTCACTGAAGATGCAAAGATCAATAACATTCCGCCTGTTCAATATCGCGGCCTGGATCGTTTCGATGCGCGTAAGAAGGTTGTCGAAGACCTGGAAGCACTGGGTCTATTAGAAAAAATCGAACCTCATAAACTGATGGTGCCACGTGGCGACCGTTCACACAGCGTTATCGAGCCACTACTGACTGACCAATGGTTTGTAAAAATTGGCCCGCTGGCAGAACCTGCCATCAAAGCCGTTGAAGATGGCGACATCAAATTTGTACCCGACAACTGGAAGAACACTTACTACGAGTGGATGCGCAACATTCAAGACTGGTGTATCTCGCGTCAGATCTGGTGGGGCCACCGCATCCCTGCATGGTATGACGAAGAGGGCAATATCTTCGTTGCCCGCACGGAAGAAGAAGCACGCGCACAAGCCAAAGAGAAACACGGCACTGATGACGTACTGCTGACTCAAGACGATGACGTACTGGATACCTGGTTCTCATCCGCACTGTGGCCATTCTCTACACTGGGCTGGCCAGAGAAGACACCAGAGCTGGATACCTTCTATCCAACCAACGTTCTGGTCACCGGCTTTGACATCATCTTCTTCTGGGTTGCCCGCATGATCATGATGGGCCTCAAGTTTACTGGCAAGGTACCTTTCAAAGAGGTCTACATCCATGGTCTAGTGCGCGATAACCACGGCCAGAAGATGTCGAAATCAAAAGGTAACGTGCTTGATCCTATCGACTTGATCGACGGTATCGACCTTGAGCCACTGGTGGCCAAGCGTACTTCCGGCATGATGCAGCCTGAGATGGCCGCCAAGATCGAAAAGATGACACGCAAAGACTTCGGCGAAGGCATCCAGCCTTTCGGTACAGACGCCCTGCGTTTCACTTTTGCGGCACTCGCCTCAACCGGTCGCGATATTAAGTTCGACATGCACCGCATCGAAGGCTATCGCAACTTCTGTAACAAACTGTGGAATGCTGCACGCTACGTGCTGATGAACACAGAAGAGAAGGATTGCGGCCAAAATGGTGGCGACATGGAGCTGAGCGTCGCTGACAAATGGATTCTCAGTCGTCTGCAGCACACTGTTGAAGAGGTCAGCAAGGCAACAGAGAGCTACCGCTTCGACCATGCAGCCCAGGCCATCTACGAATTCACCTGGAACGAGTACTGTGACTGGTATCTGGAACTATCTAAAGTCGTTCTGAACAACGACAACAGCAGCGAAGCCGCCCAACGCGGCACGCGCAACACGCTGGTACAGGTTCTGGAAAGCATCTTGCGCCTGGCACACCCACTGATGCCATTCATCACGGAAGAGATCTGGCAACGTGTTGCACCGCTAGCAGGCAAAGAAGGCGACACCATCATGTTGCAAGCCTACCCTGAGGCAAACAAAGAGCTGATCAACACATCCGCCGAAGGCGAAATGAAGTGGGTCATGACATTTATTCTGGGTGTGCGTACGATTCGTGGCGAAATGAACATCGCCCCGGGCAAGCCTCTGCCAGTGCTGCTGCAAAACGGCGACACACTGGATAAAGAGTACCTGAACGAAAATGGTGCCTACCTCAATGGCATTGGCAAACTGGAAAGCGTTACTTGGCTGGAAGCCGGTGATGATGCACCAGAGAGTGCCACCGCCCTGGTCGGCAACATGAAGGTATTGATCCCCATGGCCGGCCTAATCAACAAAGAAGAGGAAGAGGCGCGCCTGAACAAGCAGATCGAGAAGATCGAGAAAGACTTGGGTCGCATTGAAGGTAAACTCAACAACGAGGCCTTTATTAGCAAAGCACCAGAAGCTGTTGTAGATAAAGAGCGCCAAAAAGTGGCCGAGATGCAATCTTCACTGCAAAATCTGCGCGAGCAACTCGCCCGCATCCAGGCACTTTAAGCACCTACCAACTATACGGGTGAGGCGTTTTTGCCTCACCTGTTTCATTTTTTCCACGCTTGTTTTCACGACCGATTTACTTACAATAGCGACTCTTCACACTCATCGGGGGCGCATCATCGTGGATGACAATACATTCAAACTTGGCATCACCATCACGCTATTAGCGGCTCTATTGACTGGCGGAAACGTCAGCCGTGCCGACGACAGCAGCCCAGCAGGTGAAGAAGTCGCAATGCCTGAACCCCACTCAACACCGGACTCTGACATGGAGTATGGTGTCATTGGTGGATCTGTCTCGCGCGCCGCCTTTACCACTGCCGTGGTAAATCGAGAACCACGCGCTCACATCAACACGCTCACCAATGATAAACACCACCTCTATTTCTTCACTGAACTAAAGGGAATGACTGGTCAGAAGATCACCCATCGTTGGGTATA
>JBNKYV010000220.1:0-6476 GCA_050301075.1 Gammaproteobacteria bacterium | reverse complement strand
TCTTTGCGGATGTACTCAATGTATTCAGTTAAGTGAGGGCGGATGCTCTCTTCAAAGTGAGTGCGAAACGACCAGGCGATGATGCTGCCGACTGTGACGACAATCAGTACCGAGATGGCGATAAACAGTAGCAACAGCTTGCCGGTGAGCGTGCGCCTTGTCTGTTGGCAAAAAGGGTTGTTCATAGCCGTTTACCGACAAAACGATAACCTTGGCCCCGCACCGTATTGATAAATGTCTCTGGTTTCAGTTTTTGGCGTAGGCGACTGACCAGAATATCAATGGCGCGGGAATACATTTCTGTTTCTGTGCCGCGTAATTGATTCATGATTTCATCACGGCTAAAGGTTTTGTCGGGATGCGTGGCCAGTAACTCTAGTAGGCGATATTCTCCACTGCTGAGTTCCAGTGGCGCGTTGTCGAGCCGTGCTTCCCTTAGGTCGACATCTATTACCAACGATCCAAAGTTAAGCGCCCCTTTGTTGTTAGGTGTGCTGCTTGTGCGTTTTAACACGGTGTGGATGCGAGCCAGTAATTCTCGTGGTTCGAATGGTTTGGGCAGGTAGTCGTCTGCACCAATTTCCAGTCCTATGATACGGTCCATCACTTCACCTCGTGCAGTGAGCATGATGATGGGAATGTCGCTGTTTTTACGTATGGCTTTGCACACTTCAAAACCATCCATCTCGGGTAGCATGACATCTAGTATGACTAGGTCAAATCCACCCTTTTCGAGTGCTTTAAAGCCGCTGCTCGGTGTGGCGGCGCTGGCAAATTCAAAGTCGTAACGTTCGAAAAAACGCCCCAGCAAATCTGCGAGGCGTTCATCGTCATCAATTAATAATATCCTAGGCATGCAACTACTTTAGCAGACTAGGCAGCCCCGCAGCATCTGTGGCGGAAGGTGCAGCAGCTCTGTTTATTGATGATTTCGGCGAGCTGTTTTTTCTGAGATTGATCCAGCTCATCAAAGAATGCTGACATGGCATCAATGAGTGTGTTGCCGCGTTCTTTAGTGGTGTCCAGTTTCTCTTGCAACAGACGACTGGCTAACGCTTTATCCAGAGAACCTGATTTCAGCATTTCGATTGCCTGCTGGCGCAGTGAATTGTGGCTGTCTTTTAATGCGCGCTGGTTCTTGCTTAGCTGAGTGAAAATGTCTTGTAGGCGCTGTTGTTGCTCACTGTTTAGTTGCAGTTTTTTGGTTAGACGTCTAGCCAGAAGACGATGTCTTAGTGACTGGCAGCAGTTTGAAAATCGTTTAAACATAGTATTTCTCCTCTAAATTAATGGTGCCAATGGCGGTGTTCATCACGGTGAGATTGGACTTTTTCTTTGAGTCGCGCTTGTTGCTCTGGTGTCAGGCTGTTGTAAAACTCAGCTGCACTTGCGACCACGACAGGTGCTTTTTGATTGACGATTTCCGTCTGTGATTTGATGAGATCAACAAGGCGCTGTTGGTCCAGTGTTGGTTGGCTCAGTAATTGGTCGATGGTGTTGTGTAGCGTCTCACGTTGCCCTGAGAATTCGCTGCGAACCTCAAGTAGCGTGCTTGAGAGTTTTTCCAGCTCTGCGACTTGTATTGGCGCGAGATCAAGCTTTTTGGTGATTTTGTTCACCATGTAATCGGCGCGCTCTTGGGGTGTTTTGGCGTGAAAACCACAGGCAACCAATGTGGTGCCGACCAAGATGACTGCAACGCCGGCGATAATGCCCTTGGTGACTTTTTTCATTTTATTCTCCTGAGTGGGTGAATCTAGTTTGAGAATAGACCTCCGCAGGCTGAATAGCCTTTCACTCAGGTAACGAAATGTTTCAGTGTGTAACAGCCCATCTAGGGCGTGGAGAGGCACCTCAGTTTTGGGCTGAGGTGCTAGCTAATGAATGGGCGGGTTAGTTTGTGGTACCTGGGGCAATGCCCACACAAATGCAGATACTGGCAGTATTTTTAACCGGGTCTGTGAGAATGGCTCCCCACTGAACACCTTGTTGTGCGTTGTTTTCGATGGTGTCGTAGTCAAATTCGTAGATAAAGCTCATGGTCTCGCCTGAAGAAAGAATGTTGTCTCCCCCGGCTAGGTTTAATGTTTGAGATTCTATCTCGTTATTTGTGTTGGATATGCTTCCGTTTGAAATCACTATTTTATTCACATCAAATGGACGGTTTGAGAGATTACGGGCGTAAAAATATAGTCTTGACCCAGCCGTATAGACACCATTGTTATAGTCGATGGCGGCAGCGCCTTGCGTTTGAATGACGTTGCCGAAATGGTTGGTGGCGACAAGCGCTGTTGTTTTGGTGATATCCATGCCATGAACTGTTGCAGTAATAAAGATAATTCCTTGCTCGATACTTGTGATGTTGTATGAGACTTGGCCGCTAGCGTCGAGAGCTACAGATGTGGCGCCAATTAAGTTGAAGGCGTCAGCTGTTTTAAGTGTAACCAGGATATCTACATTGGTGTTTTCATTGGCAACATTGCCACCTTCACCGAGTGGTTTGACGACAATGTTGATTTCGCTGCTATCCACGCCATCGTTGAGGATGACATTAGGGGAGGCGGTGATAGAAATAGACCCTGGGATATCGGGATTGTTTACCGTGTTGATCGCCAGATTAGATTGAATTCCATTTCTGTTGGCAGAGATGGTGACTGCCCCCTCTTTGAGGATGGTTATTTCACCTTGATGTGCTTGTGTGTTACTGACAACGGCAATTGATGGATCACTTGAACTCCAGGTGACGGTTTGTGTTAAGTCTTGCTCGCTGTCATCAGTGAAATGCCCTGTGGCTGAGAGTTTGCGCACCTGGCCAACGTATACCGTTGCGTTACTCGTCAAGGCGATTGTCAAAGCATTAAGTGTTTCTGCGGTCACAGTGAGTGGCAGGCTGTTGCTGATGATGTCTCCAAACTGAGCGGTAATGTTCGTGATGCCTGCATTATTGCCATTGGCAACGCCTTTTTCCCCGTTGGCATTACTTATGTTTGCAATGTCTTCATTGCTGGAGAGCCATGTAACCTGCGTAGAAATATCCTGGCTCTGGTTGCCCTGATAATGGCCGGTGGCGGTAAAGTTTTGTTGTGTGCCTTTGGCAATGGTTGTGTTGGTTGCTGTTATTTCAATAGAGACCAAGGCGGCATCTGCGACCTTAACCGAGGTAAATCCAATGATGTCACCCAGGCTTGCGCTGACTTGAATAGAGCCATTGCCCGTGCTGGTAATGGCCTGGACTGAATTTCCGTCGACAATAGCCGCGGCAGACTCATTGCTTGATTGCCAGGTCACTTCATCTGTTAGGTCGCGGTTAGAGCCATCGCCATAATGTCCGGTGGCTGTGAGCGCCTGTTTTGTGCCCGTAAATATAGTGGGTGAATTGGGGGCGATCTCGATATTGGTTAGCAGCGCATCATTCACCTTGAGCGTTGCGCTGGCCTGAATGCCGCCAAAATGGGCGGTAATGTTTGTATCGCCCGGTGCGACGGCATTCACTGTGCCATGATCAAGTTGGCCGTTGCTAACGGTGGCGATAGCGTTATTATTAGATGACCAAACGGCAAGGTTTGTTACATCGACATGTTTATTGTCGCTGTATACGGCTGTTGCATGAAAATTGATGTTTTCACCGGCCGGGATCGTCGCTGTATTTGGGCTGATGTCGAGAGAAACAAGCGTCGCATCGGTAACGGTTAAGGTAACCGTTTTAGTTATATTGCCAAGCTGCGCGCTGATTTCAGTGGTTCCCGTTGTGAGTGATGTCACCCAGCCGTGAGTGCTGTTAACGTTGCTGATGGTAGCAATCTCTTCATTTTGGCTTGCCCACGTGACATTTTGTGTGATGTCGTTATGCGATCCGTCCGAATAGATGCCGACAGCAGTCATTTGCAGTTCATGGCCATTAGCAACGGAGGGTTGTGAGGGGGTGATCTGTATGTCTGTCAGCGTGGCGGGTGTAATGGTGATCGTTGTGTTTCCGCTTACATTGCCGAGTGAGGCGCTGATGGTTGTGCTGCCCTCTTTTACACCAAGCAACAAACCGCTCTCAGATACGGATGCGATAGTTGTGTCCTGTGATTGCCAAACAGCCTGCGATGTCGTGTTTTGAAATGTACCGTTGTTAAAGTACGCAGTGGCTTGTAGTTGAATAGATGCGCCAGCGGCGGTGCTACTTTGCTTGGGTGTCACGGCAATTGAAACGATAGAAGCAGCTTCGACACTAACCGTGGTCTCGCCTGATATCCCGTCCAGTTCGGCAGTCATCACAGCGCTGCCAGGATTAAGCGCCGATATTACGCCTGTTTCGTTGATGTTAGCGACAGAGCTGTTTTGGCTGCTCCACACAGCCTGTGAGCTAATGTCGCGTACTGAATGATCTGAATAAATGCCTGAGGCGTGTAGTTGTAAGCTGGCACCTACAATCAAGTTCGTTCCGGTAACGCTGATTTGTATATCGACAAGTTCACGGTAGATAGAGATAGGAAGTGTATTCGTTATGCCGTCAAAAGATGCGCTAACGACAGTATCGCCTGCTTGGTGTGACGAGAGTTGGCCATTGTTATCAATGGTTGCAATGCCGGTGGATGAAGATGACCACGTTGCTTGGTTGGAGACGTCTTTTTTACTTCCATCTGAATAGACGGCTTGCGCATGGAGTTGCAGATTTTCACCGTAGGCGACTTGAGTGGACGATGACGAGATGTTGAGTTGGGTTATGGATGCCTGATTTGTATCACCAATAGGATCAGAAGCAGGGCCACCGCCACCGCCTCCACATGCCGTAATCACGCAAAGAATAATCCAGAACTGAAAAGCTCTGAAAGTCGTTCTGCTTATCTTATTCATAGTCATCAACTCTTCCTCATGAGAGGTAAGTGTCGGGCCTTTATTTGTGTTGCGTGTATAGCGTTATAATTAAGTGGATCGCAACTTGGTTATATTCTTGGCCCATCTCTCGCACCACATGATATCCCTAATGTTTGTACGGGGCTAATGAATTCGAGCCTTTAGCGATTTGAGCCGTTTAAGCGGGTACGCTTGAATATCAATTAAAGAATCACCGTATGAAGGTTTTCTAATGCAAATCTGGGTAGATGCGGACGCCTGTCCCAATGTGATTAAAGAGATTCTATTTCGCGCGGCAGAGCGTACCGGTGTGTTGCTGACATTGGTGGCTAATCAACCGCTACGTGTACCCCGTGTACCCAATATTAAAACGCTGCAGGTGGAGCAAGGATTTGATGTGGCTGATAATGAAATTGTCAGGCGTACCGCAGAAGGTGATTTAGTGATTACCAGTGATATTCCGTTAGCGGCGGAGGTCATTGAAAAAGGTGCCCACGCGTTGAATCCGCGCGGGGAGCGTTATAGCAAAGAGAATATTCGTTCGTTGCTGAATATGCGTGACTTTATGGATACCATGCGCTCAAGTGGCGTGCAGACAGGCGGGCCACCGGAATTGGGGCAAAAGGAAAAGCAGGCCTTCGCCAATCAACTGGATCGATTTCTGGCGGCGAATAAGAACTAATGCAACGTGCCAGGAACCGATAGGCCAAACGGTTCGACGTGTGCTTTAAAGTTTTCACCGTCATCGCTCACCATGTCGTAGTGACCCTGCATGGCGCCAACAGGGGTTTGTAATACAACGCCGCTGCTGTACTTATAGCTTTTGCCGGGCGCAATGTTCGGCTGTTCGCCAATTACCCCTTCTCCGTGTACCTCTTCGATCTTGCCATTAGAGTCGGTGATCAACCAGTGGCGGTGTGTCAGCTTGGCGGGGGTGTTGCCGGTATTGCTGATGGTGATGGTATAGCCGAAGGCATAGCGCTCTGCTTCAGGCGCTGATTGCTCCGGTAGATAGTACGATTCAGTGGTAACCGTTATTTGATTGGTATTCTCTTCATTCATACATGATATTTTACTAAGCGGATCGGTTATTCCACAATTGTAGTTTGCTAAAAACAGAGTCTTGGGAGATTAGAAAAAGATGAGTGTGATGATTTACCACAATCCTCGCTGTTCAAAATCGCGTCAAACATTGCAGCTTTTGCAGGAGCAGGGTGTCGAGCCGGAAGTGGTTGAGTACCTGAAAACGCCACCCAGTAAGACACGTATTAAGCAACTATTGAAAATGCTGGGGCTGGAACCTCGCCAGCTGATGCGTACCAAAGAGGCTGAATACAAAGAGCAAGGGCTGAATGATGACTCCCTGACCAAAGAGCAGTTAATCGATGCCATGGTCGAGACGCCTAAGCTGATAGAGCGCCCCATTGTGGTCAATGGCGACAAGGCAGCGATTGGTCGTCCACCAGAAGCAGTGTTAGACATTCTTTAAAAGCGGATCGCGTTTTGACTCAAAATCTTACCCCTCCTTACGAGGCGCTCACCCCTGATTTGATGCTTGATGCCGTCGAATCCAAAGGGTGGTTATGCAGTGGCCGCTTTCTCGCGCTGAACAGTTATGAGAACCGCGTCTACCA
>JBNKYV010000219.1:0-4207 GCA_050301075.1 Gammaproteobacteria bacterium | reverse complement strand
AATGGATATTTACACCCTACTCGATTCCGTACCTAATACGTTACGAGTCAATACAATCAACTACTTAATGGACTTCGGGCGTAATATGCAGTTCGATGTGGGGGATGTTGTCTTTCGCGAGGGCGACCGCTCTACCATGGTCTACATCATCCTTGATGGCGAGGCGAACGTAATTAAGGGCGACTCTTTTGGCAACAGCAACATTATCGCCACCGCCAGCAAGGGTTCGATATTTGGAGAGATGGGCGTGTTTCTCAACCTGCGCCGCTCAGGCAGCATAGTAGCCAAAACACCGCTTTCCGTTCTGGCGATGAAAAACGAAGATTTTATCAGCGCCCTGCAACACTTTCCCGACCTGTCGCTTAAGCTGTTCAAATCACTCTCACTTAAACTTAATTCCGTGAATGAGAATCTGGCAGATTTGCTGAATTCAATGACAATGGTTCAACTTGGTTCGTTCATCATGGCACATAGTCAGCAGGAAAGAAAAACACAAACCTATAAACTTGAAACCATCACCGAACACACGGATCTGCAACGCCGCGATTTAGTAAATGCATTAATCAACTACAACCGAATGGGCATTATCGACAACCTGCAATTTAAAGACGAAGAGAGCGCCTCTTTTCGCACCCACTCAACCAAGCTGCTAAGCTATCTAGAACGTATTTCGCTGAACCCAAAAAAATCTTAGCCGCTATTTATAAAATCACGACCTCCATGAGGATCGGGTAAAATACCCTTAACTTATTATTGTTTAGCAAGGCGATTTGATGTTTCAGGTTCTTACCTACATGGCCGCACTCATCGGTTGCGGCGTAGCCTGGCGTGCGTTCAAGCCCTTTGGCACAGATGCAGACACGACTCGCCAAGCACTCACCGGACTGGTGTATGTGCTTCTATTGCCAGCACTGGTATTAGAAGTACTTTGGAAAGCACCATTAGGTGAAGAGTCTGCCAAGCTAGCCCTAACAGCAGCAAGCTGTGTTCTGTTTAGCTTTGCCCTGGCTTGGTTTGCCTTTCGCATCCATAACACCCCCAAGACAATTGCCGGCGCGTTGATTCTTGCTGCAGCGTTCCCCAATGCCACTTATATGGGGCTGCCAGTGCTGGAACATGTACTTGGGCCGGATGCACGCAGCATTGCACTTCAGTTTGATCTCTTTGCCTGCACCCCTATTTTGCTTAGCCTGGGCATACTCATGGCAGCCGCCTATGGTGAAAACGATGCCAAGGCAAATCCTATTCAAGCATTAATTAAGGTGCCACCTCTGTGGGCTGCCCTGCTAGCCATCACGCTCAATCTGAGCGGCGTTCCCATGCCGCAATGGTTTGATGACTGGTTGAGCATGTTGAATACGGGGGTAATCCCCTTGATGTTGATTGCGCTTGGTATGAGCCTGCAATGGTCTGCGTGGCGCCACCGCTATTTGCCGTTATTGATCCCCGTCATTCTGATTCAGCTGTTCGCCATGCCTATTCTGGCAATGATGATGGGCGAGGCACTCGGACTAGAAGGCGATCTACTCACGGGTGTTATTCTGGAAGCCGCCATGCCCAGCATGGTACTGGGACTCGTACTTTGTGATCGTTACGGATTGAACACAGGGCTTTACGCTATCGCCGTAACCCTAACCACTGCACTGACACTCATCACTCTGCCCTTATGGTTTGGATGGGCGACATAGCAGAACAATGAAACTCAAAAGCAAACAAACACAACAAATCGCTCTTGCGACCTTGCTCGGCCTTGCAAGCACAGCCGCAACCTCCGCCTCATCAGAGGTCTCTTTTGAGTTTGAGCTACAACAAACAGAGATAGAACTGGACAATAACCGTACGCTTGATACAGACGCGATAGGGCTGCATTACATAGAAAGCTACACGGAGACACCATTAACACTCGAACTACAACTCGGGTATGCAGGAAGCGATGTTCATAACGATACATCAATGCAGGGCATTAACCCCAATGGCAGCTATCTAGGTCTTACTGCGCATATCCAATCACCCAGACACTATCGCATTCATGCCGGCGTAAGTTTCAGCTATCGTTATCACTCTTTCGATTTTGCCAGCGACACGCAAAAGGCCGAATTAAATTTCAATCAACGTGAAGCAAGAGCCTGGCTCTCTGCCGACATCACGGACAGACTTCAACTAAGCGCCTGCGCTATTGCCGCAGACATCAATGGCGATATAGTACTAACCGGCACCACAAACTCAACCACCTCTTTTTCCAATAAAGAGCGCAATGGCTACTGCGGCAATATCCGCTATTATTTGGATAGCAGCGGTTATGTGAGCTATGAACAGACCGGTGGCTTTCAAGAGGGTGGGCGCATCATATTTGGCCGCCATTTCTAAATAGCCAATTAAGGAATATTCGCTAATGCGTTTTATATTCACTGTGGCAGCACTGATTATTATCGCTCTCGTAGCGCTCGCCTTTGTTGGTGAACAAATAGGCGTTGAACCACCGATCGAATTACCTTCATCAATAGAAGCGCCTGAAATCCCCCAACACATTCTCGACAAGATTCGCGTCAACAAAGGTGATACCAGCACCATCACCTATTACAAATGGCAGGACAAAGATGGTGCCTGGCACTACAGCGAAACGGCGCCCGCCAACATGAAGGCCACACCGGTTATTTTGGGCAACGAAATTAAAGCCGCAGATTAAATAGAAAAGGCGATGTCATCGACACCGCCTTCTCAATCAGCCGTTACTCACAATCAGGGCCGCTTGTTACCAGGCCAATCCCATCTTGAAGTTATACGACGCAATTCCACCCACGGAATCACGCTCTAGCGCCAGATTAAAAAAGCCTGGATTGAACGATACACCAATAAAGTTGCGCGACTCTGACAAATCAGCCTCTTTAAGCCCTGCCGCCGCCGCGGTGCCTAGAGGTGTACTTGTACCCCAAACATGACCAATACCGGCATATGGCGTTAACATCAAAACACCCTTTGAAATGCTGACATCAATACTCTGGGTATCCATTTCCAGCTGATCACCAACCTCTAATGCAGAGACTGCACCACGAATAGCTACAGCAGGCATCACCATGCTGCCATCAATCACAGCGTACTTAATTTCAGCGCCAAATGCGTCCAAATTAGCACCCGGCACTGACAGATAGTAAGCGCCAACATCAATATCAAATGGCAAACCTTTTTGCAGATATAGCTTTGGAACAACCAATGAGCTCACGCTATCGCCGCTACTGGTTGCCGCTGCCCATACGCTGCTTGATTCAACCTTTGTAACACTGGCCGCGACGCCAATATCAAACCCCGTAATACCTAGTGGCTCGGCAGGTGCACCCGCTTTATAACTGAAGCCTGCCAGCAGATCCTCTGATAACAACACAAACTGGTTCTGCGATAGTGTATTAATCTGATCCACGTTATCAGCAACTGCTGCCGTTGAGCATATCCCCATCACTGCTGCGGCAATTAACTTTTTCATATTTGACTTTCCCCTATGCGAAAACGAATGGCTATGGTCTTTCGTTATTACGTAGTGTAGTGTTTTATACAGGTTAGAAACCCCAAATAATCAACTATATTTTTTCAGGGTTTTCTCATTTATAAGCTATTTTGTGTTTCTGTTTCTTGAATCAGTTGGCACTATGCCACATTCGCAACATTTGGACACATTATATGTAATCCAAGGGGAGTTAAAGCATGAGTTATTATCAGGACAATTCACAGTCCATTGGCAACACACCGTTAATTAAGATCAACAAAATTCTTGGCGATGCGAAAGCGACTGTATTAGCAAAAATTGAAGGTCGTAATCCCGCTTATTCAGTTAAATGCCGTATTGGTGCATCCATGATCTGGGATGCAGAAGAGCGTGGCGCTTTAAAACCCGGCATGGAAATCATCGAACCTACCAGCGGTAACACCGGTATCGCGCTAGCGTTTGTTGCAGCATCACGCAACTACCCTGTCACGCTCACAATGCCTGAGACAATGAGTATTGAGCGTCGCAAAGTGATGAAGGCATTGGGTGCCAACCTTGTGCTGACTGAAGGCGCAAAAGGTATGCCCGGTGCAATTGCAAAAGCAGAAGAGCTGGTTGCATCAAATCCTGAAAAATATTTTATGCCTCAGCAGTTCAGCAACCCTGCTAACCCTGCCATTCACGAAAAAACCACTGGCCCGGAAATCTGGGAAGCAACAGATGGTGGCA
>JBNKYV010000218.1:0-6414 GCA_050301075.1 Gammaproteobacteria bacterium | reverse complement strand
CCCAAGCATCCATCTCGATTCCGCGCGCAGCAATCGCAAACGAATTTGCTGCCAAACCACAGGCCAACTCCAAGCCTTTACCAGACGTTGGCAAGAGGTGAATATTCTCAGCAACCACTCGCAGGGCGGGGATATCCTGCTCGGTGGATTCGCTATAAATTTTGTCCCATTTATCTTGGGTGGAGATATTCAATTTAGACACTTCTTCAAACTTGTTCATCATTACTTCCGCCAGAAGGCTGGGGTTAACAGGACCAGTAGGGTAAAGATTTCCAAACGTCCCAAGAGCATAGCAAAACAGAGCACCCATTTGGCCACGTTATCCAGACTGGTGTAGTTAAGACCCACGTCACCCAAGCCTGGACCAAGATTATTCATGCAAGCAGCAACGGCCGAAAATGCGGTTACCAGATCCAGCCCCGTGCCCACCAGAATCAAACCCATGACGCTGAAACAGGCAACATAAAGCGAGAAAAAACCCCACACCGATTCGATAACGCGGTCCGACACCGCTTTGCCACCGACTTTGATAGGGATCTGCGCATTAGGGTGAACAAGACGCAGCATTTCACGCGCACCCTGCTTCATCAACATAATGAAACGAATCACTTTCATACCACCGCCAGTCGATCCCGCACAGCCACCCACAAAGCTGATCATCAATAACAACACCGGCAATATACCCGGCCACATGTGATACTCCGCTGTGGTAAAGCCCGCGGTAGTACCAATAGAGACGGCCTGAAACACACCACGTAGCAACGCATCACCAAGACTTGGAAATGTGTCGCTCCAGTACAGATATCCCGCTGTCACCAAAGAAGCACCCAGCATGATTAATCCGTAGACTTTAAATTCTGTATCGTGCCAATAAGGGCGCGCACTCACCGAGCGCCACGACAAAAAGTGCAGCGCAAAATTCACCCCGGCCAGAAACATAAACACAATCGCCACCACCTCAACCAGCGGCATATCGTTGTAATGCCCCATGCTTAAATCGTGGGTGGAGAAGCCACCAATGGCAACCGTGGAAAACGAATGTGCCATCGCATTAAATGGCGTCATTCCTGCGGCCCAATAAGCCACGGCACAGGCAACAGTCAGGGCCAGGTAGATATACCAAAGCGCCTTGGCAGTTTCCGTAATACGCGGTGTCAGCTTGTTGTCCTTCATGGGCCCCGGTGTCTCAGCACGATAGAGCTGCATCCCCCCAACACCGAGCATAGGCAAAACAGCCACGGCCAATACAACGATCCCCATTCCACCCAACCACTGCAATTGCTGGCGGTAATAAAGGATCGAATGCGGCAGGCTATCCAGACCGGAGATTACTGTTGCCCCCGTGGTGGTCAGGCCGGACATGGATTCAAAAATGGAATCTGTCACCGTAATGCTGGGCTGCTCAGACAACAGCAATGGCAAGGCTCCGAAGATTGCCAGTACCGTCCAAAACATCACCACAATGACGAAGCCATCGCGCATGCGCAGGTCAGCACGATAGTTACGTACGGGAAACCATGCGAACAGGCCGGTCACGAGCGTCACCCCGAAACCAATCAGGAACGGTGTTTGAGCACCGTCTTTATACCATTCGGACACAGCAACGGGCGGCAACATAGTGACACTGAAAAGCATCAGCAGCAGCCCAAGAATTCTTTGTATGGCGCGAAATTGCATAGAAATCCAATCGCTACAGGAAGGTAATGCCTACCTGGAACAGTTTCTCAACATCGATAACGCGACGCTTATCCACCAGGAAGAGAATCACATGGTCTTCGGGTTCAATCACTGTGTCGTGATGGGCAATGATCACCTCGCCGTTACGAACAATAGCCCCAATACTGGTCCCCGGCGGCAGTTTGATATCTTCAATGGCACGCCCCACCACTTTAGATGAGCGTTTGTCGCCATGCGCCACTGCCTCAATCGCTTCCGCAGCACCACGGCGCAAAGAATGCACCATCGCCACATCACCGCGACGCACGTGTGCGAGCAAGCTACCGATCATGGCCTGATGCGGTGAGATAGCGATATCAATATCACCGGACTCTACCAAGTCTACATAGGAGGCACGGTTGATCAGCGCCATGACCTTGTTGGCACCAAGCCGCTTGGCCAACATGGCCGAAAGAATATTGGCCTCATCATCATTGGTCACTGCGCAAAAAACATCTGTGCTGGTGATGTTCTCTTCCAGCAACAACTCTTCGTCCGCGGCATCACCGTGTAGCACGAGGGTTTTCTCCAGTATTTCAGAGATGCGACGTGAATTACGTGCGTTATGGTCGATCAGTTTGACGTGATAATCGTTCTCCAGCGCCTGCGCCAATCCCATACCGATATTGCCACCGCCGGCAATGATGATGCGCTTATTGGGGCGATCCAGACCACGCATCTCCCCCATAACAGTTCGAATATCTTTACTGGCAGCGATAAAGAAGACTTCATCGTCCACCTCAATGATGGTCTCACCTTCTGGCATGATGGGCGTACCACGGCGAAAGATGGCCGCCACGCGGGTATCCACGCCGGGCATGTGATCACGAATCTTGCGTAGCGCCTGTCCGACTAAAGGGCCATCATCATAGGCCCGCACTGCCACTAACTGCGCGGCGCCATTGGCAAACTCCAACACCTGCAACGCGCCGGGCTGGTTGATGAGGCGCTTCATATAACCAATCACCACCTGCTCCGGGCTGATCATGACATCGACAGGAATAGATTCGGAACCAAACAGTTGTGGGTACTGCAGATATTCGTGGGCGCGAACGCGGGCAATTTTGGTTGGTGTGCGATAAAGGCTATGCGCAACCTGGCAGGCAAGCATATTGGTTTCATCGCTGTTGGTCACAGCGAGGATCATATCGGCATCTTCAGCGCCTGCACGGTGTAACACCTCGGGATGAGAACCTTGACCAATCACCGTGCGGATATCAAGGCGATCCTGCAAGTCTCGCAGCAGACGGCTATCCACATCCACGACCGTGATGTCGTTAGCCTCACTGGAGAGATTGGCAGCGACCGAAGAACCAACCTGACCTGCGCCCAAAATGATTATTTTCATATATGCTTCGCTCGTCAGCGCCCGTTAACAGCGGTCAACCATGTGCCGCCCCACCGGGCACTTTGTCATTATGCGTGCATACTATGTTCAAGCCACGCATATTTCAAATCATTATCAAATACTAAACTGCTAAGCCTCTTCCTTGGGGTTAATCCCTAATGCCTTCATTTTGCGATACAGATGTGTACGCTCAATACCGGCTGTTTTCGCCACTTGTGACACATTGCCATCCGCAACACGCAGGTGATATTCAAAATAGCTCTTTTCAAATAGATCGCGCGCTTGTCGCAAAGGCAGATCAAATCCTTGATCCAACTCAACTACGGCCGGAGTCTGTACACTCCCCAGCGCCTGTTCTACTTCTGCACTCTCAACAATTTCGCTTTTGCTGAGAATCATTAAACGATGCACAAGATTGACGAACTCCCGCACATTGCCTGGCCAGGTGTGATTACGCAATTTGTTTTGTGCCGCCACAGAGAAAGCGCGATACGAAAGACTTTCGCTATCAACAAAATAGTCCACGTAGTACGCCAGCAACTCTGAGATATCATCACGATGATCCCGCAATGGCGGCAAAGCCATCGGCACCACGTTTAACTGATAAAACAGATCTTCACGAAAATATCCCGCCTTTACTTCGCGCGACAGGTTTTTACGCGTGGAAGCGATGATGCGTGCATCAACACGAATATTGGCCTTGCCACCACGACGTACGAAAGTGCCATTCTGCAAGACTGAGGCGAGTTCACCCTGAAGCGACAGATCCAGATCCGTCACCTCGTTCAAAAACAGCGTGCCGCCATTGGCCTGCTCCAACAGTCCATAACGCACACTGTCACCAGACTCTTCGCCAAACAATTTTTTCGCCAGCTCGTCCGGTGCTTGGGAATTCAAACTCACTTCAACAAAGCTGGCGCTATTGCGACTGCTTTGCCCGTGGATATAACGCGCGGTCAAACGTTTACCCACGCCGGGCTCACCCACCAACAAGACTGCAGCATCAGTAGCCGCGACTTGTGCTGCCTGTTCACGCAAAGCAACCATCGCCTCACTTTTACCCAATGGCTGATTCAGCGGTTGCACATGGCGCTTAAGCCCCGCATTTTCACGGCGCAGATTGTAATCATCCAGAGCATGACGAATGGTCAGCAGAAGTTTGGACATGGAGAGTGGTTTTTCGAGAAAGTCATACGCACCGAGACGCGTTGCCTCTACCGCCGTCTCCACCGTACCGTGCCCCGACATAATCACCACAGGCGGCATCGACTCTTCATCTGCCTGCCACTCTTTGAAAAGTGATAGCCCATCAATATCCGGCATCCAGATATCCAACAGAATCAAATCAGCACGACGCTCGCGACGTGCCTGGCGCGCACTTTCGCCATCTGCGGCTACGCTCACCACATAGCCTTCGTCTTCGAGAATCTCTTTTACCAGCTCACGAATATCAGGTTCATCATCTACCACCAGGATATGGGGGGCTGTCATCCGTTCTCCTCATTACCTTGTTCGATGCTGCTTTGATTGCGTCGATGCTTTAATGGCATGCGCATGATAAATCTTGCACCGCCTGACACCATATTTTCCGCCCAGATAGTGCCATTATGCTCTTCCACAATCTTTTTGACGATGGCTAATCCCAATCCACCGCCTTTCGGCTTGGTACTCACATAAGGTTGAAACAACTTACCTAACATATCGTCCGGTATACCCGGACCATTATCAGTCACACTCAACTGCACACGTTTCCTATCACCATCCGCCTGTAGTTGCGTCTCAACACTCACGCGGATCACCTCATTCTCTTTCGAGGCTTCAAGCGCATTCTTAATTAAATTATGGATCAGCTGACGTATACGTCCACTATCCGCATCAACCACATCAATACGCGGATCAAGGCTCACTTCAAACACCAGCGAATAAGAGCCGTTGCGATACAGCTCAAGCACATCATTAATCAAACCATTGATATCAACCTTGCGCATATCCAGCTGTGGGGCACGCGCGTAATCAGAAAAGGCCTTCACCATCTCTTTCATGGTATCTACCTGTTGCACGATGGTATGGGTTGATCGGTCGAGCAGACGCCCCTCCTCTTCATCCATCGTCGGCAGATATTTGTGTCGCAAACGTTCAGCAGAGAGGCGAATCGGCGTCAGCGGATTTTTAATCTCATGCGCGATACGTCGTGCAACCTCACCCCAGGCAGCATCACGCTGCGCTTGCAGCAAGGCAGTAATATCATCAAACAATACAACGTAACCGGTGTCTTCTTCTGTCTGACTGGGCAGATGCACACCACGGCACATCAATACCTGGCGACCATCTTTACCTTGCAGCTCAATCTGTTCCTGCCAATCCGCCAACTCGCTCTCAATATGTTGCGATGTCAGCTCTGCAAACGGTTGCAGATGCTCATGCTGCTCGGCAATCACACGAATATTTTCACCAATGCACTCTTCCAGCTCGATATTGAGAATCTGCTCCGCTGCTGAGTTGGCCGTATGCAACACACCTTCATGATTAAAGGTCATAACACCAGATGAAAGATGACCTAGCACTGTTTCAAGATAGGTCTTCTGCTCTTCAAGACTTTGACGACTACGATCCGCCTCCTCACGAGCGCCAGCAATACGCGCCATCATGGTGTTAAATGACTTCACCAGAAAACCAAGTTCGTCACCACTATCAACCGTTAATGGTAACTGACGACGATAATCACCCGATGCAACCGCACGTGTACCAATCGCCAACACACGAATCGGCGCAACCAAACGCCGTGCGAGAAAAAACGCTGCCCATATCGCGGTAAAAATACTTAACAACAATACGATGGAGAGCGTGAGCGTAAAACTAAACTTCAACGGCCCACTTAAAAACATCAACTGTTGATGTTGTGAATAAGCGCTTTGCACGCGCGAGATCATTTGGTCGATACCTTTAGGCACAGGAAACAACGCCTGCAAAATTCGCGGCTCGACACTGACAACACTGGCCGGCACATTCACAACCAACCGTGCGAAGAGTTTGGTGCCCTGTGGATTAGGGTCCAGCCCTACATAAGCCAAACCGTTTTCCAGTTGCGACAAGATAATGCGATCAACCGCCGTCGGTGCCAACTGCCCAGGTTCATCACTACTAAAACCCAATACGCGACCTTGCCGAGATAGCAGTGACAACTCCACTGCCCCCATACCAAGACGCAAATCATTCAACGAAAGAATCAATTCACCCGGCGGAATCTCACTCACCGTTTCCGCCATGTACTCTGCCTGGCGCATCATCTCGCGCATACGCCAATCCAACGAAGTACGACTTAAACCTAAAGCACCTTCCATCGCCTGTTC
>JBNKYV010000217.1:0-9728 GCA_050301075.1 Gammaproteobacteria bacterium | reverse complement strand
CGCACCTATATTCAGGAAGTGAAATAGCGTTCACGCGCTATTAATCCTATGGCAGCGAACGCAACCATCTACAAGGCGGAACTCTCCATTAGCGATATGGACCGCCACTACTATGAGACACATCAGTTAACACTGGCACGTCATCCTTCCGAAACCGACGAACGCATGATGGTACGCCTGCTCGCCTTTGCGATGAACGCCAACGAAAGACTGGAGTTCAATCGCGAGCTTTGCACCGACGACGAAGCAGAGCTATGGCAGAAAAACTACAGCAATGAAATCGATCTGTGGATTGAGTTTGGCCAACCCGATGAAAAACGTATTCGCAAAGCGTGCGGCCAAGCGCAACGCGTCATCATCTACTGCTACAACCATCGCAGTGCAGAAGTGTGGTGGCAACAGAACGAGCACAAACTGCAGCGCTATAAAAATCTGAAAATTGTAAAACTAGCAGAAGGTGCCAGCGAGGAGCTTGCCAGCATTTGCGAGCGCACCATGCGCCTACAATGCACCATTCAAGATGGTGATTGCTGGATTAACAATATTGCAGCAGGCCTTACCTGCTGGAAAGACTTCAAACTGGAAGCGGCATAACGCCAAAAGGCCTCGGCCAATGATGCAGCCCAGACGGGGTCAGCGTTGACTGCATCAATCAGCACGAGGCCTTTTAGTTCAACTCCATTTATCTCGCATTACCAAAATTGATAGCCGCGCCGCCTATCCTTAGGCATCAACTCAAAAAGTTGTCGAATAACACTCCTTTCCCTAAATCGCACTCCCTGTGCATGAATATATTGCTATATTCAAAAGGACCATCGTCCGGAAATTTAAATACTTTAGAAAAAAATTAATTTAATTTCTGCAAAATGACTTCAGCGTCTTTATCCACATCCGCAACTGTCACCGAATTTAATACGGCTTTACACTCTGGCTTACCCATCAAACGAATGCGTGTTAACCAGAATGCAATGCGCTTTAGAAAGAAAAACGAAGCAAATAGAAACACTGCGCTTATCGCCTGAAACGTGACAACTTTGGGTGCGTGATCAAGAAACTGCGGAAAGGTGAAAAAATATATACCCAGAATCATACCGACGGTAATGCCCAATGCCACCACCATATTGGCATGTGTCTTTTTCACTTTTTCAATCGCTTGAAGTGTTTGCTCTGACATCTATCAATTTCCTGCTTAGAGACTGCTCGTAAACTCGTTACTATCCATCGCCTGCATAAAGCGCTGAATAACGTCTTTCAAATTTTCTTCATCGTATTCCGTGGCGGGCACTTTTCCCCAAACAGGTGCCGGCCAGGCCGCATCCGTTTTATATCTGGCAATATGGTGCACATGTAGTTGTGGCACCACATTACCCAGCGCAGCCACATTTAATTTATCAGGCTCAAATGCCTTAACCAGTGTTTTGGATAACAGTGTCGACTCAACCATCAACTGGCGCTGATCATTATCAGAGAGCTGGTAGATCTCTGTAATCTCATCCCGATCTGGCACCAAGATAAACCAGGGGTAATTTGCATCCTTTAACAGCAATAGGTGGCTCAAAGTAAACCGCCCGAGGATCAGGCAATCTTTTTCAAGCTGAGGATGTAACTGCGCCATTTTAATTCTTCCGTCGCCCGTGATTATGCGTAAGGTTTCACATCATAGCGCACCTTCAAACTATGCTCACTAGCAGGAGCTATAGTCACAGCATCCTCTGATGCATTGGCACTCTCAATACACACCATGGTTTTGTAACCATGAATACCCATGTCACCCATTTGATCCGACTTCTCTTCCCACGGATTCCAGACAACCGTTGACGCGCTGCCTTCTGTCGTAATGCAGATATCTCGCTCCAGCCCTGGATCACGAATCACACACTCTTGCGGCGCGTTCAGATAGATACGATCTACTTCGTGACTAAAATGGATAGGGCCTTCTTGATGCTTACGTGCAAAGCCTTCAACTTTATCGAGATAATCGCAGTCGCTTAACCCACCCACATGCACATTGTTAACATCTTCTACAGCAAAGTAGGTATGCAGTGCCTGACTAATGGTAACAGCCTCGCTGCCCTCATTACGTGTTGTTAGCTGCATCAACAATTGCTTGCCAATGGTTACGGTGTATTCCACTGCCATTTTATGTGGCCAGTACGTTGAGTTCATCTCCGCTTCTGGCAGAACAAACGTTAACTTGATTGCACCATCATCCAAGCACGTAGCGGCTGACACCATCCACTGCGATGTACGCGCAAAACCATGAGCTGGGTAATCACTGTGTTCAGCATGAGCACCAAACCATGGCCAGCAGATAGGAACGCCACCACGCACAGATTTACCTTTGGCAAATTTAGCCCCCTTGGAGAGCCAAATAACGGGATACATTCCCGTAGGCGTCCACTCCAGCACCTGCGCACCTTGTAATGCAATGGCAGCAGTTGCATCAGCGTTCGTGACACGGGCAATCACCAAACCACCAGGGCCAGACTCAAAAGCAAGCTGCGACACATCCCCATTGTTAATGGCAAAAGCATCATTTAACTGTTCGACTAAAGCGTTATTTGGCACGATTCCCTCTCTCAAAAACACGGTTAGTGTGCTTTAATTGGTAATTAAACGCAGATTCTACGAAAACAGTTGAAAATTCAAGTTGTTGTCTTCAATATCTTGAGATAAAAAAGGAACTGCGGTAGCTTAGATTATGTCTACTAAATTAATAAGGTTTTAAGCCGATTTAATATATGTAGATCCCTTATATTTTTAAGGTTATTGGGCTTTACCCCATTGAATGGAGATAGAAATATGAATAGCCAGGCTGAAATTGAAAAACTCGCCAATTCTTCAATCGGTGGAGAATTGACTGTTGCTGAAGCAAACACTCTTGCCGGCGTTATGAAGGAACATCAATTTAACGATGGTGATGTCCTGTCTCAAGAAGGTGGTAAAGCAAGCACGCTATACATACTGATTGATGGCAAGCTGGATGTAATCAGCGAAATTGATGGCAAAGAGGAAGTTGTTTACACGATGAAGCAGGGCGAGTGTGCGGGTACCCGTGCCTTCGTAGACCGTTCACCACGTAAAGCAACACTACGCGCTACAGGTGCTGTTACCGTTTACACATTGGAGCCACAGGATTTTGAATCGTTACTGGAGTCACACCCAGGCATCGTATACAAAGTGATGCGATCGATCTTCCGTAACACGCACACTAACTTGATGCGGATGAACCAGGAGACCCAACAACTCTCCAACTACATCAGCAAATCACACGGCCGCTACTGATTGGCCCAATTTAACTTAACCATGCGCTGTGCCGGAGTCCCGGTACAGCGCAGTTGTTTGTAGCATGCTAAGCCTTTTCAAATCCAAACCCCTTTTTGACGAAGAGACTACCCAGTGGATGTGGGAAACCTATGCCTGGGCACTCAAGCACTTTAACCGTCAACACTTCTTCGAATCATCGCAGTTAATTACGCCCAGTAAAACACACTTTCCTGATCAGGCAGATGACCACATCGCGCTGGCTGAAAAGATTCTTGCGCGCGTAAAAAGCTATGCGGGAATGGATAACTGGCCAACGCAATTGATCGTCCGCTACGACGAAGAACAACCTTTATTACCCGCGCCTCATATATCCATCACTCATCAGCTGAGAGATAACAGCAGCGCCATTGTGGTTGAAGGGCAGGGAGATAGTCTGCCTGTTTACTACCACCCCGCACAAACACCTGAACCCAACACGCTGATTGCAACCATGGCCCGCAGTCTTGCCAGCCCACTGGTTTATCTGGCGCCAGAACTACCACCCGGTGGAAAAGAGAATATCGGCCCCGCCACAGATCTGGTGGCAATCTTCATGGGATTTGGCCTGTTTATGAGCAATACCGCCTTTAATTACAGCATTGGTAGCTGCGGCAGCTGCAAACCCAGAGGAGTACAAATGCTGGGGGATTTAACAGAAGAGCAGATGACCTACGCGACCGCACTATTTTGTGCGTTGAAAGGGATACCGAAACAAGAGGTGTTACCTCATCTAAAAAGCACGCTACGCCCATTTTTTAAGCGTGCGCTAAAAGAAGTATCAGGAAGTGACCAGCTAGCGCAATTAAAAGCTGCGTAACCGTTATTTCCAGAGCCGCTCTAGAAGCGCGGTAAGTGCCTCCTGACCAATTGGCTTGACCAAGAACCCGGATGCCCCCTGTTCCATTACTTGGGTCAGCATCTCTTTTGTAGCGTTGGCGGTAACAACAATAATTTTGAAATCAGGAAACGGTTTGTGGATTTTGCCAATTAGATCAACAACATCAACGCCTTCCAAATCAGCATCCAGAAACAACACACCCAGCTTGTGTTTACCAATCAGCGCCAAACCTTCACGCAAATCAGCGGTATTACCCTTAATAGGGTAGGATTTTTGTCGCAGTTGCTGCTGAAGCACGTCGGAAGCATCATTATCATCAAGCATAATAATGACTTGGCGACGCTTGGGATCAACCGTTTTACCGGTAGCAAAATCAAATTCCTGAAACATTACAGCTCCTAATCGACTTTCCCAGGGCACAAAAAACCAGCCCCCTTAGT
Source organism: Gammaproteobacteria bacterium (assembly GCA_050301075.1). Classification (GTDB taxonomy): domain Bacteria; phylum Pseudomonadota; class Gammaproteobacteria; order Tenderiales; family Tenderiaceae; genus JBNKYV01. Next base: position 5,144 of record JBNKYV010000217.1, on the reverse strand, counting down.
AAAGTATCGGGAAGTGAGCTTCGCGGCTTTAGGCGGCTTATCGTGACATAACCTGAAATTAATACAATTTATTCAAGCACGCCCCATAGCGCACTGATACAATATGGCGGTCAATTTTATGGAAAAAATGGTTGCACCAGGATGCGTCTAAACGACTACTACTCAGAAGAGAACAATGGCGTTGTATTTACCCGCCAACAGGCAAGCGACTTTGCCAAAAATGTTGCTGGTGATTTCAACCCTATTCATGATGTAGATTCAAAACGCTTCTGCGTACCGGGCGATCTGCTATTTTCCATCTCGCTAAGCAAATACGGCTTGAGCCAGAAGATGCGCGTTACCTTTTCGGGCATGGTATCAGATGGTGTCGCTATTCAATTTCCGCCACTCGACGATAGCGTGACGATTTGCGACATTAATGGAAAAGAGTATTTAACGTTACAACGCGAAGGCGAGATCAGCCATAACGAAGCGCTGATCAACTCACTTACTCGCAGCTATGTCGAGTTCTCAGGCCAAACATTTCCTCACATTTTAGTACCGCTGATGGCCAACAATAATGCAATGATCAATACTGCGCGCCCGCTGGTTGTCTATGAAAGTATGGCCATCGATATGCAACGTCTGGATGTATCTGATGTAGTGCTGGAATTGAATCATGCCGAAATGGAAACCGAGGCAAAACGCGGCAAAGCTACGCTGCACTTTAACCTGGTCAGCAATGGTGAAACCGTCGGTACTGGTTCGAAAAGCATGTTGCTCAGCGGCCTGCGCCCATACGACGGCGAACAAATGGATGCGTTGGTCAATGATTATGCTGCGCGCAAAGAGTCTTACGCGCATTAATTATTAAACAGTTAGATACTTCTGTACTAACTCATCACTTAATTCACTCATCTGGCCGCGCGCCACATTTCGGCCGCGGTCTAGAATCTCGAACTGCTTACCAATGCGTCGCGCAAATGGCAGTTTCTGTTCGACGATCAACACCGTCATATTCTCTTCTTCATTTAAACGTAGAATAACGTCGCCAATCTCTTGCACGATGTTTGGCTGAATACCCTCTGTTGGCTCATCTAATAACAGAATGGTAGGGTTCAGCATCAAGGCACGGCCAATCGCTAACTGTTGCTGTTGACCGCCAGACAAGTCACCGCCACGACGATACAGCATCTCTTTCAACACTGGGAACATGTCATAAACCTTGGCCATGGCATTTTTTGTTTTATCCGCGCGGGAACTTAAACCAATCTTTAAATTCTCTTCCACAGTGAGCTGCGGAAATATTTCACGCCCCTGCGGCACATAGCCGATACCAATACGCGCACGCTGCTCTGCCGCCTGTTTACTGAGGTCATGTTCACCGTATTGAATTGAGCCATCTTTAATTGGCAATAACCCCATAATGGATTTAAGCAACGTTGTTTTACCCACACCGTTGCGCCCCATTAGGCAGAGGCAGCTTCCTTGCTTTACCTCCAAATCAACATCCCACAGGGTATGGCTTTCACCATAAAACTGATTGATTCCTTTAATCGTCAGCATCTTTTTACTCCCACCTATTCACCGAGATAGACACTGATAACGCGCGGATCATTTTGGACTTCATCCATTGTCCCTTCTGCCAATACATGCCCCTCATGCAGAACCGTTACTTTGCGTGCAATAGAGCGGATAAATTCCATATCATGCTCAACGACAACAACAGAATGCTTACCAGCTAAACCAGTGAGCAGTTCAGCTGTTCGCTCTGTCTCTTGGTGCGTCATACCGGCAATGGGTTCATCCACCAACAACACACGCGGGTTTTGAATCACCAACATACCAATCTCTAACCACTGTTTTTGTCCATGAGATAACTGCGATGCCCGCAAATCCCGTACCTCCAACAGGCCCGTCATCTCCAGCACTTCATCAATACGATCTTCTTGTTCACCATTCAGTTTAAAAAACAGACTAGGCCATACACGCTTATCTGCTTGCAGCGCCAGTTCTAGATTTTGAAATACACTGTGTTCCGGGAAAATGGTCGGCTTTTGAAATTTACGGCCAATACCTGCAGCAGCAATTTCATATTCAGACATAGACGTTAAATCCATGGTCTGGCCAAAGTAGACCATGCCGCTATCGGGACGTGTTTTACCGGTGATGATATCCATCATCGTTGTTTTGCCCGCACCATTAGGCCCTATGATGCAACGCAACTCACCATCATCGATGTGTAGATTGAGATCATTAATCGCTTTGAATCCATCAAACGCAACATTAACACCTTCAAGATAGAGAATGGGGCCATGAGAGGCATCAACTTCACCCTCCTTAACCGTACGTGTTCCTGGCATAACAGGCATGACCTTGTCATCACGCACAATGTCGAAAACGCGGTCGCGACGCATGAACTCGCGCAAGTCATCTAATGCGTTCATTGCGCCACCTCCGCCTTGCCACTTAGCTTCGTTCGCCACTGATATTTTTCGGATAGATCTTTAACCAAACCAACGATTCCTTGTGGCAGGAAGATCGTGACAAATATAAATAGTGCCCCCAGGAAGAACAGCCACACTTCCGGTGCAAAACCAGTAAAGAATGTTTTGGCAAAGTTAACGACAACCGCACCGACTACAGCACCCACCAATGTGCCACGACCACCAACGGCCACCCATACAACTAGTTCGATAGAGTTCAACGGTGAAAATTCGCCGGGATTAATGATGCCAACTTGTGGTGTATATAACGCACCAGCGACGCCGGCCAACATAGCTGAAAACACCCATATCCAAAGTTTGAAAGATTCAACTTTGTAACCGACAAAACGGGTACGGTTTTCTGCATCCCGTATGGCAACCACTACACGCCCCATCTTGGAGGAGACAATATATTTGGAAACCAGATACCCCAAGGCCAAACAGATAATGGTCATAACAAACAACACTGCACGTGTACCGTCTGATTGAAGATCAAAACCGAGAATGTCTTTGAAATCTGTTAAACCGTTGTTGCCACCAAATCCCATTTCATTACGGAAGAAGGCGAGCATCAAAGCAAATGTCAGTGCCTGCGTGATGATAGACAAATAAACACCAGTTACACGGGAGCGAAATGCCAACCAGCCAAACAGCAGTGCCAACAAACCGGGAATCACCATGGTCATTAACATGGCAAACCAGAACATATCAAAGCCCGCCCAATACCAAGGCAGTTCGCTCCAGTTCAGAAACACCATGAAGTCAGGCAGATCAGGATTACCATAAACACCACGTTCACCAATCTGGCGCATCAGGTACATGCCCATGGCGTAACCACCCAAAGCAAAGAATGCTGCATGCCCCAAACTCAAAATGCCGCAATAGCCCCACACCAGATCCAGTGCAATCGCCAACAAGGCGTAACTCAGATATTTGCCCAGCAAGGTAACCGTATACGTGGAGACATGAAAGATAGAACCTTCCGGAACAACTAGATTACAAAAAGGCACAATTACGCCAAGCAATAACAGCGAAGACAAAAACCATTGCGCTGCTTTGTCATCCAGCAACATTTTTACAATATAGGTATTCTGTATCATCGCTTAACTCACCCGTCCACGTTGTGGGAACAAACCCTGCGGCTTCTTCTGAATAAAGAGAATGATAAATATCAGTACCAGAATCTTCGCCAAGACGGCTCCTGCCCACGGTTCCAATACCTTATTGATAACACCTAGTGACATTGACGCCACTAAGGTACCCCACAAATTACCGACCCCACCAAAAACAACCACCATAAATGAATCGATGATGTAGGCCTGCCCCATGTTGGGACCAACATTCGTTAACTGACTTAATGCAACACCTGCGATACCTGCGATTCCCGAACCCAAACCAAAGGTCATAGCATCCACCCAACCGGTGCGGATTCCCATCGCCCTTGCCATAGTTCTGTTCTGTGAAACCGCGCGCACATGTAAACCTAACGAGGTTTTCTTCAGAATCATCAACAATGCTGCAAACACCAGCAGACTGAAGATAATGATGTATAGCCGGTTATAGGTCAGTGCCAACGCACTGTTAACTTCAAAGGTTCCACTCATCCATTCAGGTGTTTCCACCGAACGATTAAGCGGCGAAAAGATAGTACGTACCAGTTGTTGCAAAATAAGACTGATACCAAAAGTAGCCAGCAGCGTTTCAAGAGGACGACCATAAAGAAAACGAATAACACCGCGCTCAATCGCAATCCCTACCAATCCGGCAATAATAAACGCCGCAGGTATCGCGACAAACAGTGAATATTCAATGTGATTAGGCATTAACAACTGAACCACATAGGTTGTATAGGCGCCGATCATAATCAGCTCACCATGTGCCATATTGATAACACCCATCACACCAAAGGTGATGGCAAGGCCAATCGCAGCCAACAATAAGACTGAGCCAAGACTAATACCAAAATAGATGGTTTCCGCCCACTCGTTATACTTCAGTTTGGCCTCTATGCGTGAAACCGCCTTGATGGCTTCTGAACGAATATCCTTATCAGCGGTGATATATCGGCCATTTTCGTCTTTGGCTACCAGTGGTAATAGCGCACTACGCGCTGCCGGTTCCAAGCTATCGCCCAGTATATTGATGGACTCAATTTTTGTTTGCTTGTCTTCAGATGAAATATTAAATAAAGCGATACCTACGTGTATGGCATCCTTGACCTTATCCTCAGTCTCGACTGTCAGTCGCTCATTCAGCAATGAAACTGTTTCTGCATCCAATGTCTTAAATGTATCGCGCACGGCATCACGGCGCGTATTGGGATCTTTATGGTTCAGACTTAATTTGGCAATTGCACTGCGCAACACGCCACGCAATTTGTTATTTACCTTAACCTTATCAAGTTCACGTTTACTGACGACACCTAGAGAGTCATTACTAATGACATCTTTAATGGCTAGGCCGCCTTCGGCTTTATTCGCATACACCACGCGGCCAGGTTCATTTTCTTCATAGTAAAGATCACCCTCAAGCATGTACTTAAACACGGTGAGTACACGAGGGTCGTCAATGGATTCTAGTTCAGCAATGACTTTTGCTTTTTTGGAAAAACTCTTTTGCTTGAGTTCCTGGAGTGCTTGTTCAAATTTATCTACATTATTCGCAGCGGCGGAAAATGAA